>JAIRXA010000163.1 GCA_031268525.1 Coriobacteriales bacterium
GTCAGGCGCCACTGCTCCGTCAGAGGCGGCACGACCGAAGAGATTCCCACATCACTGACGAGGCGTATCTCACGTTCCGCCAGCTCAAAGAGATTGTGGAGACGGACCGCCAGCTCATCGGCGGTGTCGCTCGCCACAGTGGCAACGCGCCAGCGTGCGAGTAGCTTTGCGCCATCAAAGAGACCGAGCGTTGTCTGGGTATTGCCGATATCTGCCGCCAAAAACATAGATGCCTCTCCCGCGGGTCTACAATGCAGCGAGTCCTCGGATCGTGCGAACCCGCGACACACCGAACCTTCCGTGCATCCTGCCTTCGGACCGCGCGCTCTTTACGAACCTGCGACGCATCGAGTCTTCCGGCAACGGTCGTGTTATTATAATCATAATCTCCGCCCAGAGCGAAAGGGGGACTTCTATGAACGACACACCTGCCCGCATTCTGGTTGTTGACGATGAGCCGTCGATTACTGAGTTCGTAAGCTACAATCTCAAGAAGGAAGGTTACGAGGTCATGACTGCCGCCGATGGCGCTACCGCCGTCTCGATGGTGCAGTCTACACCCTTTGATCTCGTCATTCTTGATGTCATGCTGCCCAATATGGACGGCTACGAGGTCGTTCGCCGCGTCCGCACGACCAGCAGTGTGCCGGTGCTTTTCCTGTCGGCGCGCGATACCGAACTCGACAAGGTTGTTGGTCTGGAGATCGGTGGCGACGACTATCTCGCCAAGCCCTTCGGCGTCCGCGAGCTCATTGCTCGCGCCAAGGCGCTGCTGCGCCGTTCTTCTCAGCAGGAATCCACTGCTGGGGCTTCCGACTACGATGAGGTCATCGAGGCTTCGGGCATCACGCTGGACGAGGGCACGCATGTTGCCTCGGGCACGCATGGCCCCATCGACCTCACGCCGCGTGAGTTTGAGCTGCTGGCTGCCTTAATGCGTCACGCTGGCAAGGTTCTCTCCCGCGACCAGCTGCTGCATGACGCCTGGGGCTGGGAATACCTTGTGGAGACAAAAACCGTTGACACGCATGTCAAGCGTCTGCGCGACAAACTGGAAGCCGCTCAGGTCGACCCCGGATTGATCGAGACGGTGCGTGGTTACGGCTATCGTTTCAAGCTGCTTCAGGCATGAGACAAGCACTACGTCCTTTACCCTGACCGCATCGCACAGGACTTCAGCCTATGCACTATCGTGCCTTCCGCATCCTTCTTGCCACCATTACGGCGCTGTGTACCCTGCTGTTTGGCGCGCTGCTGGTTTTCGTCCCTATTCTTTATCCTCGGGCTACGAGTCTGCTTCTGTTGCTTGCCATTCCCTGTGCGATCCTTGCCTTTGTCGGTGCGTTGCTGCTTTCGGGTATCCTGCTCGCTCCGCTTACGCGCCTGGTGGAGAAAGTCAGGCAGTTCGCCTCCGGAGATCTCTCGATCCGCTTTGCTGAGGATAGTGGCGCACTGGTTCCGTTTTCCGTGCGCGAACTCACCTCATCGCTTGATCGGGTCAGTGTGCGCGTGCGTTCGACGGTGGCTGAGGTTGCCGCCGAGAGCAAGCGGCAGAGGCAGTTCATCTCGGACGTTTCACATGAGATTCGCACGCCTCTGACCTCAATTCGCGGTGCTGCCGAAACACTGATGGACGAGGATATCTCGTATGAGGATCGAACCCGCTTCTGCCAGACTATCGTACGCGAGAGTGAGCGCCTGACTCGCCTCGCCAACGACCTGCTTACGCTGCAACGCATCGAGGGCGAAGGGGAGATCAAGCTCAAGCGCGTAAACCTGCATACCATCGTCGCACATGCCACCGACATGCTGGAGCCGCTGCTTGAGGAGCGTATCGTGCGTCTGACCGTTTCTGGTGAGGCGCCTGATGTGCTTGGCGATTCCGACCGCTTGCAGCAGGTGGTGCAAAACCTCGTAGAGAATGCGAGCCGCTTCGTCGGAGAGGGCGGTAGGGTGCATGTGGAGCTCTCGGGTATTCGGGGACACAGCGTGATCACGGTTTCGGACGATGGCCCGGGGTTTGGCGATGTTGACCCGGCACGACTCTTCGACCGCTTCTATCGTGGCGACCCCTCGCGTGCCCGCACAACAGGCAGCACAGGTCTGGGGCTGACCATCGTCAAGGCGATCGTTACGGCCCACGAGGGAACCGTTGAAGCCCTCAATCTACCTGGCGGCGGTGCCTGTTTCCTTGTCGCCATCCCCTCACTGCCACCAAAGGAAAAATAGGAGAAGAAATCTGCTCTGCCCTGCGCTCATGAGCGGGAATAGGGCTTTCGTGGAAATACCTGAGTAGCGGCCCTTGCTCTGGCCTGTGTGGATGCCTAGAATTGATCTGGACTGACTTGCAATCGAGCTGGATCGAGCTGGACCGAGTTGCAATCGAGCGACTGCGCTCCAAACCAAGCAGAGGATAGGAAAACCATGTGCGGAGATGTCTGCCCAAAATATGAGCTATCTGCCATTCTGTCTTTCGGCATTCGGTCGCGCCGGGCAGCCGCGACAGATACGACACGCTGATGTCGCTTATCGTCGCCAAGTTCGGCGGCACTTCCCTGGCAAATCCCCAACGCATACGGGATGTGGCCGCCCGTCTCGTCGCCTACCACGAGCAGGGTCACCATCTTGTTGCGGTTGTCTCGGCGATGGGTACGTCAACCGACGATCTTCTCAAACTGGCCCGCAGTGTCAACGAAAATCCACCAGCACGTGAACTCGATCGCCTGTTGGCAACCGGAGAGCAAGTCAGCATGGCGATCATGGCAATGGCGGTTGAGGCGCGTGGTGTACCCGCAGTCTCGCTCTCTGGGCGGCAGGCAGGAATCGTCACGACCGGTGCCTACAACAAGGCAAAGATCGCCGAGATACGCACCGATCGCCTGACCAGGGCACTCGACCAGGGCTGTATTGTCATCGTCGCGGGTTTTCAGGGCATCACAGCCGAAGGCGACATCACCACGCTCGGTCGTGGAGGTTCCGACACGAGCGCGGTAGCCATTGCCGCCGCCATCCATGCGGACGTCTGCGAGATATACTCCGATGTTGAGGGGGTCTACACTGCCGACCCACGGGTCGTGCCGCGCGCTCGTAAGCTCGAGTCGATCAGCTATGACGAGATGCTGGAGTTGGCAGCCGCCGGTTCGGGTGTCTTGCAGATGCGCTCGGTCGAGTTGGCGCGCAATTTTGGCATTACCATCCATTGCCGTTCGGCATTTACCAATACGCCCGGAACGCTCATCAGGGAGGAAACCCAGATGGAACAGGCTATCGTTTCAGGAATTGCTTACGATAAATCGGAGGCTAAAATCACGATTCGCGCCGTACCCGACCGCGTGGGAATTGCCGCCGAGGTCTTCGGCAAGATCGCCGAAGCCTCTGTCAACGTCGATATGATCGTCCAGAATATCTCCGAGCATGGTACGACCGACATCAGCTTTACCACACCCATCTCTGAGCTGCGTCGTCTCAAACCGGTGTTAACCGCGACGGTCGCCAGACTCGGCGCACGCGAGTTCATCATTGACGAGACTGTCGCCAAGGTCTCGCTGGTCGGTGCAGGCATGAAGTCAAATCCCGGAATCGCTGCCAAGATGTTCAAGATACTGGCCGATAACGATGTGAATCTGGGGATGATCTCGACATCTGCCATCCGTATCTCCGTGGTGATAGAGGGGGAGAAGGTCGAAAGTGCCCTCCATGCCCTGCATACCGCCTTTGGTCTGGATAGCGACGAGATTTTCAGGGAAACCCAGCTCTCTGGCGAGGAACTGGCCGCCAAAACCGCCAAAGGCAGGTAGCACGGCACTCTCTGCGTGTCAAACCGTAGCGCTCGACAGCATCATGACATATGTCATGGCGTTTACTGACACCTGACACTTACAATCGGCATGGCTACAACGTAGTATGTACCCATCATCCGGGTTGCCTGTTCCGGACCGATCCGCTCACCCTGTCAGACGCATCGAAGAGCGTCTGGGGTTTTGATGAA
>JAIRXA010000036.1 GCA_031268525.1 Coriobacteriales bacterium
CTGCTCTCACCCTTTGTCCTCGGCTACCTGATCGTGGCACTCATCTGCTTTTTGCTGCACACGGGACGCAACTCCTGGTTCAAGCCGCCCGAGGACTATGAGTATGTCTGATGCCTGACGACTCGGCTCCCTGGCATATCTGACCGTATGCCTGAAACCGCCGACGATGAGGGAAGTGCCTGACCGGGCACTTCCCTCATCGATTCAGAGGACTCACTTCGCTGGGCACTGTGTGAAAACTCGCTGCGAGACAGTTGGACAGTTGGGGACGCTGTGTCAGGGGGACGTATAATTTGTAGACGGGGTAATTTGTAGACGGGGGACGGTTCCTTGTCTACGCTAAGACACACAATGTGGGGAATGACCAATTGGCGTAGACAAGGAACCGTCCCCCGTCTACAAATTACCCCGTCTACAAATTATACGTCCCCCTGACACACGCTGTCTTGTGACACAAACGTACCGTTCCCCTCTGTCTCCTCGTCCCCTTTTGCCCCGTCTCCAACTGTCACAACTGTCACTCGTCCCCAACCTGACGGCGGTTTCGTGCTCAGACGATCGACATGAGGTGCACCATGCTCATAACGAAGTCGACGAACAGCTTGATGCCGTATCCCACAATCACCACACCGCAGAGGATATTTATCCAGCGAATGATTCTTGGTGTGAATCGATGCCGAAAGACATGCAGAATCACGGTTATACCCATGAACCATACGAGAGACGCGCACATGACACCTGCGACAAAATGCCAGCCTTCGTCTACGGGAAGTGTGGCACGAAAGGCGCCGAGCAGCATCGTGCCGTCAATAAGGGCTTGCGGGTTCAGCCATGTTACGACACAGGCGTTCACTATTACCTTGCCGAGCGGCATATTCGTGGTTCTGTCGGCCTCTGTGACCGTGTCGGCTTTGTCGGCTTTATCGGCTTCTGCAACTGTGCGGACTTCACCTTTGTCTCGTAAAAGCCTGATACCGATCAACACGACCAGTACGCTTCCTACCAGCAACACTATCGTCTTGGTAACGGGCCATAACTCCAAAACAGCGCCTACGCCGAGAAAACAGGCAAGCGCAAGTGTTACATCAAAAAATACAACGATGAGCGCAGTCAGATAGGCCATCCGGCGGGTCTTCGTAAGGGCTGCATTAATCACAAACATATTCTGTGTGCCGATGGGCGCAACATACGCCAACCCCATCGTCAGACCCTGCAGAAATATCAGCATCCTTGCTTTGCCTTTGTCCGAATCTGAGTCTTTGTCTGTACCTGTACTCTGGTCCGTGCCTTTATTGTTGCCACTACTGCTACTCCTGCCCACCCACACGTTTGTCATCGAATAGTATAGAGGCAGGCGGGCCGATTGCACCGCACAAGTTGTCCCGGAGCACAAAACTGCCGCGCATTCCTATTGTCTCTCCCTGTCAACTCGGGGCAAATTTGGGGCAACTTGTAACTTCTAATCCAAAACGCAGATATCGGTAAAGGTATCTGCGTTTAGTCTTGTGAGCAGGGAGCACACTCTTTTGGTCAGAGGGCAGATAAAGAGCTGTGATAGACTTGCGGCGAATAATCTGCGATTTTGGAGGGTGGGCATGAGGCATCTTGGCACGATCAGGCTGGAAACCGAGCGCTTGTTGCTGCGGCGATTTACGCCCGACGACGCAGAGGCGATGTTCGCCAACTGGGCAAGCGACCCGGATGTCGCCAGATTTCTGTCATGGCCGGCACACAAGGGTATGAAGGTGACGGAGAAAGTCCTGTCTGACTGGGTTGCCGCCTACGACCAGCCGGATACCTATCAGTGGGGAATGGAGATCAGGGCTACAGGCGAGCTGATCGGCAGCATTGGCGTTGTGGGCCATGACAAAGACACATCTGCGGTCAAGATCGGATACTGCATCGGCAAAGTCTGGTGGAACCGGGGATACACGTCCGAAGCCCTGATTGAGCTGGTGCGCTTCTTCTTCGAGGAAGTTGGGACTAACCGCATTGAAGCCTGCTATGATCCACGTAACCCGAACAGCGGAAAAGTGATGCAGAAGGCCGGAATGCGCTACGAGGGCACGTTGAGGGAGTCGCTCGTCAGCAATCAGGGCCTCAGCGATGCTGCATACTGTGCGATCCTCGCCAGGGACTATTCCAAAACGTCGTAATTCCGGATTGTATAGTTCGCTTTCCTCGGTTGGCAGAAGACATCCCCTGTCAACGAGCGTTCCCCGTCAACCGAGCGATCAACCGTCAACCAAGTGGTCAACCGTCTCTGTCAACACCCAAGAGTGGAGCAGTCTGCGTAGGCGTCAAGAAGAGTGCTATACTCATATCGCAGCTAACGCAGGGAGCACACCATGACGCTACGCACCACCCATAAACTCAAGCTGGCCTTGAGCGATAAGCTTGCGAGCGAGGCGCCGGAACTGGTTGCTGTTGCGCAGAGGAACATACCCAAGATGAGAGCAAGGGTCTCCGGAGAGATACAGCAGCGCTACCTTGACATCTGGGAGCAGGCTCTCGGCAACACCAGTGAGTTGCAGGCGCTTATCCTTGACGAAAGCGATGAAGGTCTGAGTGTCTGGCAACTCGCTCCTTTTGCAGGAGCTTTCACTCCGCAGGAGCGGTACTACATCCTTAGACGAAAGTAGCTGTCATGTTCATCGACGATCCTGATGCGAGCCTTGCCGATCTCGTAGACGGTTCCATCGGAGAACTCTCACTCTTTCATGACACTTTTGGGGTCTACGCGCAGGGTGTTGACGAGACAACTGCCATTCTGCCATCTGGCTGGAAAGATCGACTGGTTACCCTGTGCAACGAAAATACTGGCGCAGGCGAGGGGCTTTGTCTGGAGCCTTATGACCTCTGTGCCTCAAAGCTCTGTGCCTTTCGCGAGAAAGATCTGCAATATGTCGACAGTCTGCTTGTCTCTGAGCTTATCAACAAGGATATTCTCATCGCACGAATCGCGACGATTGTAGGGCACGACGACGAAAAACGTCTCGCGCTCAGCCATCTGGGAGCATAGGTCAAAGTAATCGCTTGAGTTGATAGTCGACGTCGGAGGGGGAGACTGAAGGATTTTCTGCGCGTCAAGCCATGAACCCCCATTCACCGCGGGGTACAATACTCCATAACGCAGTGGTGCTCCATGACGGAGCAAGGCTCTACAATGAAGCAATCGCAGGAGTGCTCCATAACGAAGCAAGGCGTTACAAGGAAGCAAGGCTCCGCAACGGAGCAAGGCGCTACAAGGAAGTAACGCTCCATAACACAGTATCGGTGTGATCTGAAAGGCTAGGTGCGCGTATGGCTGGCAATGATGTGGTGCAGCGGCTGGTGGACAGCTACGGAGACTGGTTCAAGGATGAGGAGAAGCTCAGGTATGCGAAGATGGAGGCCGAGCTGTATCCCTACGACTCGATCTTCTCACCTATCCAGATCAACCATCTGACCATCAAGAACCGACTGGTGATGGCGCCAATGGGCAACGTCAACATGGCGGAGGAAACGGGACGACCAAACCAGCAGATGCTCGAGTACTTCTTTGAGCGAGCACGGGGCGGCGTGGGGCTGATCACGACCGGGCTTATCCCCATAAGCCATGGGGTGGACGCGACGGTGACCGAGCTGGGCAAGCTGTCGTACTTCCCGCGGATTGACCGCTCGCGTACGGTGTTTGCAGGCTGGCGCGATCTGGCGCAGGGGGTGCACGCGTATGGCGCGCGCATCTTTGTTCAGCTCACAGCTGGGCTGGGGCGCGTGGGCAACCCGCAATGCCTCATCACGCAGACGAAATTCCCGCCGTCGGCGTCCTTCAATCCCAATTTCTACATCAGCCAGATACCCTGTCTGCGCATGAGCGGACGACGCATCAAAAAGATCGTCAAGGGTTTTGGACAGGGTGCGGCCGACGCCAAGACCGCAGGGCTTGACGGCGTCTACCTGCACGGACATGAGGGTTACCTCATGGAGCAGCTCACCAATCCGGCGTTCAACCGACGGAAGTTGGGGCGCTATGCCGACTGGCAGGCATTCGGCATCGACTCGGTGCGCGAGATCCGCACGCGCGTGGGGCCGCGCTATCCCATCATGTACCGCATCGACCTGTCGCTGGCGCTCAACGAGACCTACGGGCTCGAACTCATGGCGCAAACCTCGATGAAGAAGTTCACGAAGGGTCGCACGGTCGAGATGACACTCGACTATATGGAGAATCTGGTCAAGGCGGGTGTCGACATCTTTGACGTGGACCTTGGTTGCTACGACAACTGGTGGCTGCCGCATCCTCCCGCGAGCATGCCGCCCGCGTGCTACCTCGAGGTCGCGACGATCGTTAAAGAGCATTTTGCGGAGAAGGGCGTGCTCTCTAACGCGGGCGTGGCCGTCCCGATCGTGGGAGTGGGCAAGCTCGGATACCCCGACCTTGCAGAGAAGGCGCTGCGTGAAGGTGCTTGTGACATGGTGATGCTCGGGCGGCCGCTGTTGGCCGATCCTGCGTGGCCCAGCAAGGCGTATGCTGGCGAGTGTGCCGACATCAGGCCGTGTATCGGCTGTCAGGAGGGTTGCATCAACGAGTTCGTTGAGGGCGGACATCCGCAGTGTGCGGTGAATCCTCGCACGGCCTTTGAGCACGAGTACGCGGCCGATCTGCCAGCTGCCGTCGAGCTCAAGCGTATCGGCGTGGTGGGCGCGGGACCAGCTGGCATCACAGCGGCCCTGACCGCGGCGCGACGTGGGCATATGGTCGAGCTCTTTGAGGGCGACGCGCAGATAGGCGGTAAGGTCGTCTCGGGCGGTGTGGCCAAGATCAAGTATGAGATGAAGAACTACCGCGACTGGCTTGAGCGCGAGGTCGCCGCTGCCGTCGACGCAGAGTTGTTGACGCTGCACCTGAACACTGAGGTCACGGCCGAGGAGCTCAAGGCCGCAGGTTTTGACGCGCTGGTGCTCTCCGCAGGCGGCTTTGACATCGTGCCGCCCTTCGCGAGATCGAAAGAGATACCTACCATTACCGCGACCGATCTTATCCTCCACCCAGAGAAACGCGCAAATGCGAAGCAGGTTGTGATCATCGGCGGTGGAGTCGTGGGCTGCGAGACCGCATACTGGCTGAAGTACGAGTTGGGCATACCCGATGTTTCGGTGGTTGAGATGGACACCTACATCATGAACCACACCTGTACGGCCAACCGTGGACACCTCATCCATTACCTCAAGCGCGCAGGGGTGCCCCTGCTCAACTGCACGACGGTCGTGGGTCTGAGTGCGGACGGCGTTGAGGTCGTACGCAATGTGTCGAAGACCGTGCCCGATCCCTATAACACCTGGGCGCCCATTCTGCCGGAGAACATCGAGAACCCGCTGGCTCCCAGGTTGATCGTCGAGGAGCAGAAGCAGACGCTGTCGGCAGATCTCGTGGTGCTGGCCATGGGCTATAAGCCCAACGACGCCCTGCTCTACGAGGCTCAGCGCATTCAGGCTGCCCCCGAGCTGCACGTCATAGGCGATAACTTTGCCGCAGGTAAGGTACACGAAGCCACCCGTTCTGCCTATAGGCTGGCGTTGAGTCTCTAGCGAAAGTCTCTGGCGAAAGTCTCTAGCGAAAGTCTCTAGCGAAAGCTTCTAGCGAAACCCGGAGGAGTGATGACTGTGGATACAACAGAAAGCACCAGCTCCACAACAGAACGTGCCCAAAAAGCGAGTGCCAGCTCCACAACAGAACGAGCCAGCCTCACAACAGAAAGCACCAGCTCCAGTTTGGTATTGACTGAAGAGCAACAGGCGCTGCTCGATGGCGCCAAAGGGGAGGCGATGGCCAAGGTGGTCAAGGTGCTCGTCATGTACGGCGAGACCTTCGGAGCCACCAGAATGGTGCCCGTGACCAGCAGGATGGGCCACCTTGTGACGAGTTTTGGGCTCTCGGCGCTCAAGCCTGTGTATGAGCTGCTCGACGGCCTGATCAGGGAGGGCGCACTCTCGCAGCAGCAATTCACCGTCGATCCACGTCCGCTCGACGCGAATGTCAAGGCGGGATTCATCGCCGATCTCGTGTTCAAGTTCATGTACTCCAGGCAGGATTTCTACGAAAAACAGCTCTCTGAGCTCGGTCTGGTCAATCAAGATGGCTTTACCTGCGCCTGCTACTTTGACGAGGTGGGCAATGTGCCTGCCCCCGGCGACGTTTTATCGTGGGCCGAAAGTAGCGCTGTGGTCTATGCCAACAGCGTGCTCGGCGCTCGATGTAACCGCAACTCGGGCATCATCGAGCTCTTTGGCAGCGTTGCTGGCTTCGTGCCTTATTTCGGCCTGCTCACCGACGAGGGTCGCACGGCAAGCTGGATCATAGACGTGCAGACGACACAGAAGCCCGAAGCTCAGGTGCTCGGCAGCGCCATTGGCATGAAGGTCATGGAAGCCGTTCCCTATATCAAGGGTCTCGACCGCTGGCTCGGAAGCGAGCTTGACCAGACAGCCAAAGACTATCTCAAAGACATGGGCGCCGCCACAGCCAGCAACGGCGCGGTGGGCCTCTACCATGTTGACGGCCTCACCCCCGAGGCGCGTGCTCTGGGCACCACGCTCGTCGCCGACGACGCCCCGACCTACGTGATCGACGACGCAGAGCTTGCCCGTGTCAAGGCCTCCTACCCTGTGATCTGGAAGGACCCTCAGGCACAGGCGAAACTCGCCTTCGTAGGCTGCCCGCATCTCTCCACAGCGCAATTACACGACTGGGCCACGCGGCTCGATGCGGCGCTGACGGCAAACAAGCGCAGCAGGGTTGCCGTCAAGACCGTGTTCACCACGGCGCCTGCCGTACGCAAGGCCTTTGAGGCGACCGACGACTACCAGCGTCTGACCGCTCGAGGCGTTACGGTTTCGAGCATCTGTCCGCTCATGTTCATGAACAACCCGCTGTGCGGCAAGATGCCCGTCGTCACCAACTCCAACAAGCTGCGCACCTACACCACGGCGCGCTACCACACAGACGCAGAGTTACTCACGTTGATTTCGGGAGGTGAGCTGTGATGGCTATGATGGCCGATACGAGCACCCCAAAGCGCGTCTTCAAGGGACGCCCCGTCGTACCCGGTACCGCGACTGCCGAGGCCCTCGTTTCGCACGGTGGCTTCAACACGCTGGCCAGTTTTCAGAAGGCTCTCATGTTTGGCGACAAGGATGTCAAATGCTCCGACCAGAACAACCCCGACCTCTACAACAAGCCCATGATCGGACGTGCGCTGTGTCTGCCGCAGACCATCGGCTCCACCACGGGCGGCATGGTGCTCTACTGTGCCTCAGCCATGGGTAAACAGCCTGCCTGCCTGTTGTTCTCGCAGCCCATCGACTCACTGGCCGCCGCGGGCGCCATACTCGCGGGCGTCTTCAGCGACAACCCCATGCCCACAGTCGACAGCCTTGGCGACGACTTTCTCGCCGCGGTGACCACCGGTGCCCGGGTAAGCGTCCATGAAGACGGCACCGTTGAGCTGGGCTGACCCGCAGGTTCCGCAAGGCGTAGGGGCGGGCTTCAGCAATCCTGTAGGTTCCGCAAGGCGTAGGGGCGGGCTTTGACCGCCCGCTCGAGCAGGAAAGTCTTACGCACTCATGCGGGCGGTCAAACCGCCCCTCAAAGGACGGCCTGTGGGCTTACACAGTTCACCCCCCTGCGTCATTGCGGGCTTGACCCGCAATCTCAGGTCTGATGAGTGCGCTTGCATAAGAGATTGCGGCTCACGCGTTCGCTTTACAGCGTTTGTGCACAAACGCCTACGAACGCTGGCCGCAATGACGCAGGGGCGTGAACAGAACCCCCCTCTATCTCTTGGGCGTTAATCTATCCACACGCTCCTATACTGCTCAATCAGCATATATAATGATTTGATTGCGGAAGTAACAGCTGTTGGAGGAGAGAATATGATGGATAAGACGCCGAATTATCAGGTCTTTATAGGGCCGGTCTTAAAGACGGCTATCGATGCAAATACTCCTCTATCGCGTCGGCAATTGTGCGAAGGCGCCGCCACTATCCTCAGCCTTACCCAAGAGGCCCGTAAAGAACAGATCTCATCTGGGACGCCTCGATATATCAGCAACGCCGGTTGGGCTGCGACTTATTTGAAAGAGGCAGGATGCTTGGAAACGCCTC
The DNA here is from genome assembly GCA_031268525.1 of Coriobacteriales bacterium. GTDB lineage: Bacteria > Actinomycetota > Coriobacteriia > Coriobacteriales > UBA8131 > JAIRXA01. The sequence continues at coordinate 8,147 of JAIRXA010000036.1, forward strand.
GTCGTTCAACTTGGCAGGTTACACCAAGGGGCAGAGAGTTATACCGAGAATGCGGCGACTCCATCAACACAGAGACATTGGCCCGCTTTCCAGAGTTTGAAGAGTTTAGGACCCGAAAGGGCACCCGCAGCAGAAGAAACGAGGCAGCGGAGTTAGAGAATATGACCTTAGAAAAACTGTCCCCCGATGAGCTTTTGGGAATAGTAATAGACGAAAACAGGAGAAGCATCCAAAACGACTTGCTCTTGCGGCTGCGAAAATATAACCCGTATGAGTTTGAGCACGTATGCATCGATCTGCTGTTGGCGATGGGCTACGGCGGTGGTGATGAGGAATTCGCTGAGCTCACTAAGAAATCCAGAGACAAAGGCATCGACGGCATCATCAAACAGGATAAGCTGGGGCTGAGCAAAGTCTACATTCAAGCGAAAAGATGGAATAATCATGTGACGGAGAAGACCGTTCGCGACTTTTTGGGAGCCTTGGCGGCTGAGAAGGTTTCCAACGGCGTGATTATTACAACTGATGAGTTCGACGACAAAGCGAAATTGCTTGCAGCCAATCACAACATTGCGCTTATTGACGGGCACCGTCTTGTTGAGCTGATGGTTAAGTTCCGAGTAGGCATCGAGGCAAAACGCACTGTCGAGATTCTCAGAATTGACGAGGACTACTTCGAGATGGAATAAACTGCACCGCAAACTGCACCGCAGCAGAGACTGCGGTGCAGTTAGTTTTTCTTTAATAGATCAATCTGAAAATCTGACGAGCAGCTAGCTCATGACTCGTACGTAGCCACGCTATAATTAGAAATGCCAAAGGATGTCCCAAAAAGTAGCAGACACTCATTTAGTGCAAGCAAGGAGAACGTATGCGCTACAAAGATGAATCGGTAGCCAAGGCTAACGGAGTCGTATATACTCCAACGCAGTTAGCGCAGTACCTTTCAGCACGTATGCTAGTATATTGGGACAGCAGTAGCATACCTAACCTAAGAATTCTTGATCCAGCAATTGGTGATGGCGAGCTAGTGCTTGCTCTACTTAATGAACTAAGTAAAAACGAAGCTATCTACGCAGTTGATATAGTTGCTTTTGAGATAGACAAGGCGGCAATCGAAAAAACTGAGGCGAGAATCTGCAGCGCTTTCCCATATGTATCGGTTGAGATAATCAACGAAGACTTCATTTCATACGCTGCCAACAATAGTGCAGCTCTTGGAAAATTCGATCTGATAATCGCCAACCCTCCCTATATCAGGACGCAGATAATAGGCCCAGAAAAAGCACGAAAACTCGCAAACGACTTCGGGGTCACTGGTCGAATTGATATGTACTACGCGTTTCTTCTCTTGGCTACAAAGTTCGTTAGTGATGGTGGAGTAGTGGGCTTCATCACCTCGAACAAATTTATGAGCATCAAATCCGGTGAGAGTATAAGGAGTTACCTGAAAGAGCATGTCCAGGTATTGCAGATAACGGATTTTGGTGACACAAAGTTGTTTAATGCGGCAGTTTTGCCCTGTACTATCATCTACACGCTTGGCACTACACAAGATAAAGAGGTGAAGTACACTTCAATCTATGAAACACATGATGTCGATCCAGAACTTCGAAGGTGTTCGGTGTTCGATGCCATCGACATTGATGGCGTGGTTCTATTGGATGACGGCAAGCGGTTCTCGGTGAGGCAGGGAGTATTAGCCAACTGTCGCGATGGGGCACCTTGGGTGTTGACTTCACCTAGTATCTCGTCTTGGAAGAATAAAGTGAGTCAGGAGACCTGGCGGCTGTTCTCCAACATCGGCAAGATCAAGGTCGGAGTCAAGACAACTGCAGATAAGGTTTTCATCAAACCAGACTGGTCGAAAGAAGGAGACAAACCAGAGTTGCTGTACCCGCTAATCACACACAGAAATGCTGGGCAGATTGTCCCGAACGACACCAGCAAGTGGGGTATCGTTTACCCGCACACATCCAAGAACGGTAAGCACGTTGCTGTGGACATCTCAATGTATCCGAACACCGAGAAGTACCTTGAAAAACATCGCGACCAGTTGGAGGCCAGAAAGTACGTTATCGAAGCGGGGCGGAACTGGTACGAGATATGGGTGCCGCAAAACCCAGCAGCCTGGGAGGATAGGAAGATAGTGTTTAGGGATATCACCGAGACACCCCAATTTTGGCTCGATAACTCCGGCGCCATTGTCAATGGGGATTGCTACTGGATTGACATCTACGACACAACCACGGATGACGAAGTTTATCTCGCCCTTGCCATCGCTAACAGCCATTTCATAGAAAAATACTATGATTTATTCTTTAATACCAAGCTCTATGCAGGCAAGAGACGCTTCATGTCGCAATACGTCAGTCAGTTCCCAATACCGTATCCCGAAAGCCCACTTTCTATCCATGCTATCGAGTTGGTAAAAGCAATTATTCAGCTTCAAGACCAAGGCAAGGAAACCTCAGCCATCAAGGCAGAGTTGGATGATGTCGTTGAGGAGATCTTCTGCTAATCCCAAAAATCCTTCGGTAACGGGATTTGCAGTTTGGTGTTCTTGACCTTACCGCCGAACAACGGGAAGTGTTTCGAGAAGTCCTCGCCATTCACAAGATAGATGTAGTTGATTGTAACTTTATCGCCGTCGATGGCACCGGAAGCGATGGCATAGCGGATGTCCGAGCTTTGGAACACATCCTCTCCATCTCGGAAGATAACCTCGTCGTCCTCTGGCGAATGCAGCCCAAGATCAATAGTCGGAGATGTCTGGAGTTTAACTTCCAGCAACTGGTTCCTAATATCCGGATACGAACCGTCATCAAGATACGTCTTATAGCCAAGCTTGCTCAACACCATCGCGTGAAAGATAGCTGCGCGGTTCCTGTCTTGTGTAGCACCCAAATCTTCGAAAGCCTCACCCACGATTCCTTTAAGCCTGTCGTATAGCTTGCCTATTGGCATCATACGGCCTTTAGCCGGGTTTTCGTTTGGCGCTGCACTTGTGGCATCGTCACTGCTTCCATACCAATAGGTTATTCGCGGCGTGTCGCTTTTGGATAGCAGTCCGCTGCCTTTCTGTTCAACCATTTTCGCTTGGTATTTCGACGTGAGCCTGCCCGTCTTGTCCAACGGGGCGAGTTGGTCACCGGTGAGCACCTTTACTTTCTCGATTATTCCATCCTTGCCGACCTTTATCAAAACGTACCTACGACTGCCCGAAATCACCTGGTTCCATATCTGGAGATTGTTAGACTGCTGCAGATACTTATCAAAATTTTGAGCTGGGAACCTTGGTTCGGTTCTTCTGAAGCTCTGCGGCACTGGGTAGCCGAGAACTTCGCAGATTCTTTCATTGACCACCTTCGACCTTGTTCGCATCGGCAAGCCATCTACACTCATGCCAACAAGCTTCTTATTGAGAATGCTCTCCAGAGATTCTGTCGGGATGAGCAACGCTGGATCGTCGTCGTATATGGTTTTTGCGCTCTTTCGTATCCGCTCAATGTACTCACTTGCCTCAGCCATTCGTGACTCCGTCCAATAGCTCTGACAATGAGAGTCCGAATCCGCAAGAGATCTTTCCAAGATTGATACGCGAGATATTACGCTTGCCGTTGTCAACCGAAGCATAGTAGGTGCGGTCAATACCAGCCTTGAGAGCAAACTTCTCCTGACTGAGACCCCGTGATTCTCGTAATGACCTTATATGGTCTCCAAAGTTCTTCAGCAGCATATCAAAACCTCCTTGGCTGAAGATGAGTTGGCTATGCAAATACGTCAACGGATTATCCGTCACATTAGCTGTCTTTGATGGATTGTTCCTTAAATAAAGGTCAAATTGCAGTAAAGACCCGCAGTGCGTGGGTAAATCCCCTGAAGTGGTGCAAGGATCAGGTAAGGATCAATAGGAAGTAGTTTCTTATCTGCTATCGGGCACTCGACCGCTTCCTGAACAAGCATCCTGTTTTCTTACTTGGGCGAGGCAGTCGTCTCATCGCAGCGGTTGACAAAAAAATCGAGATCGTCCGAGAATCTATGTGCGTAGTAGATCCGGCTCAGGGCGGTCCCACCGGTAAGATAGAAAGGCGTCTTGCAGCTTTGAACGACGT
>JAIRXA010000022.1 GCA_031268525.1 Coriobacteriales bacterium
CTGCTCTCACCCTTTGTCCTCGGCTACCTGATCGTGGCACTCATCTGCTTTTTGCTGCACACGGGACGCAACTCCTGGTTCAAGCCGCCCGAGGACTATGAGTATGTCTGATGCCTGACCGCCTGACTTTTTGGCGCTGGCGTGTCTGACCGTATACCAAAAACCGCCGATGGGGGGCAGTGCCTGGTCAGCACTGCCCCTGAGCGAGGAGGCTCACTTCGCCGAAACACACAAGGGAACACAAAAGGGACGGGGTATTTTGTGTTAGCATTATAAAAGTACGGCTCTGAACCGCACGACTCACTTTCCTAACACAAAATACCCCGTCCCCCGTCTACAAATTATACGTCCCCCTGACACAGCACTGTCTCGCAGCTACCGTATACAGGGCTTTTGAACATCTGGTCACTCTTCGGCTTCGGCCTCAGCAGGGGGCAGAAGCTCGAAGACGCGCAGGGTTGTTACACCCGAACCATAGCCGCCTCGATCGGGCAAACTGGTATAGATGACAAGGCGTTGCCGTGTGCCCCATCCCGCCAGAACATCTCCATAGTCGATACAGTCTGCAAGCACATCTATGACAAAGTAGGTGCCGTGCGCAGCGTCGATACCCACCGCGTTGATCGTCGATTTCACGATCAGCCAGTCGCCAAGGCGCACCGGGGCGCTTGTCGGCATTCTCGAGATGCGCAGCCATCTCCCATCGGGCAATGACTGATAGGTGCCAAACCAGGCCAGTCCGCCCGCATGGTCATAGTTGCGCTCAACCCCGAGCGCCAGGGTGTCGCTCAGATAGACAGCGTCTGAAACGCGCATCGACTGTGGCAGGATGTTCATCGTTTTGAGCACATCATCGTGGATATTCAGGGCCGTGATCTGGTAGTAGACATTGTCTGTATCAACACGGGGAACGAAGGTGAGCAGATCATCGCTGACAAGTGGATTGGTGATCATGCGTCCGTGGGAGGTGTAGACCGTGTAGGGTTCATCGGACACGGGCGCTTCGTCGGCGGTAGAGGCGGTGGCTTCGGTTCCGTCGGCAGAGGTGGTTTTGATCTGTACCGCCTTGAGGTAGGAGTCCTCCTGGCTGGCAGTCCCATTGGCATCCGGCATGACCGTCCAGTATGCCTTTGTTGTACTGATAGCCAGCAGGGGAGGGTCGTAGAGTACGCTCCCCTCATCTACGAGACGAGGCTGAATGCCGTCCGTCGCGCCGCCTGCCGTGCCTTCCCCATCTGAGGCATCTGAATCATTCGAGCCCGAGTCGTCTGAGGAACTCGAGTCACCCGTTGCATCTGAGCCCAAGAGCATGACATACACCCGCCAGTCCCGGGTTCTCAAAGAACATTCTACCCAGATCAGGGCCTCATTCGAGGCACGCGCATCATAGATGATCATGCCCTCGTCGACTCCGACCGCGTGTTCCAAAATGGTGGTGACCGCGCCGGTCTCAAGATCCAAAAGCCCAACAGTACGAAGCTCCTGTCCGGCATCCACGGGAAGGAGTACGAGTGCCTTCTCGTCGCTTGACTGAAAGACCAGAGTTCCGATCGGCAATTGCCAACGTGCGGTTTCCACGACGACCTGGGAGTATGGCAGCTCCTCAAATTCGTCGATAACAAGCACCTGTTCCTCGGGAACCTCAAGGATAGCGATGCCGCTCTCGTCAGTTGTGATCTGCGCTTCAGAGATAGGTGTCTCGTCGGGTTCTGGTGAACAGGCAGCGAGTGTGAGCGTTGCCGCGCCCGCAACGCCCGCGACGGCAGCTCCAACCGTTGCCGTCATGAAATCGCGGCGGCTGATGACGGGTGCGGCGCTATCGTCTGCTGGTGCAGTGACGCTATCGTCTGCTGGCGCAGTGACCCGATCACGTGCCAAAGATGGCGCGCAGGCCGATGTTTCGTTGCTTGTCTTACGAGTCATGGCATCTTAAACCTCCGGGGATATGGTACAGTAGCCTGAGAGAAAAGTGTTCGAACGTAATAAAACAAGATGACGGCTGGAGGCATTCAGAACCGTGACAAAGCGCATCATCACTATCAGTAGACAGTATGGCAGCGGAGGGCGTGAGGTAGGGGAGAAGGTCGCCGCGGCGCTTGACTATGGCTATTACGACCATGAGCTGATCAGGCGCGCTGCTCAGGCAGCCGATATCGCCGAGGATCTGGTGCGCGAGGAAGGCGAAGGGGTCATGGGCAAGCTGTCGAGTCTTTTGGCCTTTGGCAACAGCTCGGCAGGATCCGACCAGGATTCCCTGCCGCTCGGCGAGCGCATCTTTCTTGCAGAGGCCAAGACCATCAAGCAGATCGCCGAGGAGGGCCCCTGTGTGATCATTGGGCACAGCGCCGACTATTTTCTGGCGGATTACCCCGACCTGCTCAATGTCTATATCCACTCGGATTGGGATGCTCGCATAGCCCGCGTCATGGCGCGCAACGATCTCGACGAAAGCGCCGCTGCAGCGCGTATCAAGAAGATCGACCGCAAGCGAGCGGCTTTCTATGAGCAGCACACCGACCAGCGTTGGGGTAAGGCAAGCAACTATCATCTTTCGCTATCAAGCTCGTATTTTGGCATTGATACAGTCGCTGAGATGATCGTCGCCGTCGTAAAAGAGGCCTGGTAAGGGCCTGGTAGGTGCAGCCGATCGTGTAAGGGAAGCTGACCGTGTAGGTGCAGCCGATCGTGTAACGGAAGCCGATCGTGTAAGTGCAGCCGATCATTCCCCTATTTTCCCTATTCCCAGGCGCTGCGGCCAGCCAGGGCGCGAAGGCCGATGTCGCGGCGATACTGCTTGCCCTCAAAGTCGATGAGCTCGATGGCCTCGTAGGCTCGCTCTCGTGCGGCCACAAAGGTCGTGCCGAGCGCCGTGACATTGAGTACGCGTCCACCTGCGGTCACGAGCAATCCCTCCTCGGTACGCCTGGTTCCGGCGTGGTAGATATGCACATCTTCCAGTGCTTCGGCATCCTCGATCCCGCTGATTGCCTTACCTGTCTCATAGGCGCCCGGATATCCAGCCGAGGCCAACACCACACTGATTGCCCAGCGCTCCTCCCATTCCAGCTGCAGATCACCAAGATCGCCCGCGGCTACCGCGCGCATCACCGTCAGCAGATCGGTCTTCAGGCGCGGCAGGATGACCTGGGTCTCCGGGTCACCAAAACGCGCGTTGAACTCCAGAACTCGAGGTCCCTCGGGCGTGAGCATGAAGCCGCCATAGAGAACGCCGCGATAATCGATGCCTTCGCTGCGCATCCCGGCCACGGCCAGTTTCATGCAGTTGAGCATTTGGGCATACTCATCTTCGGTAACGATCGGCACCGGCGAGTAGACGCCCATGCCGCCGGTGTTGGGGCCGCGATCACCTTCCAGTGCGCGCTTGTGGTCCTGGGCGGTTGCCATCGGCAGTATGTACTGCCCGTCAGTGAAAACGAGCAGCGAGCATTCGGGGCCGGTCAGGTATTCTTCAATGACCACCGTCGTCCCCGCCTCGCCAAAGCGTCCGGAGAAGCAGTCGAGCACGGCAGCGTGGGCTTCTTCAAGAGTCTGAGCGATGATGACGCCCTTTCCGGCGGCCAGGCCATCGGCCTTGACGACCAGCGGCGCACCCGTTTTGGCGAGCGAGGCAAGCGCGTCGGGGATACGTGTAAAGCTCGCGAAGGCGGCGGTTGGGATGTCATGGCGGATCATGAACTCCTTGGAAAAGCGCTTGGAGCCCTCCATGCGCGCACCGGAGGCCCCAGGGCCAAAGCAGGGTATCTGTGCGGCACGTACCGCATCGGCGACGCCTGCGACCAGTGGCGCTTCAGGGCCAATGACCACGAGTCCTACATCTTGTTCGCGCGCGAAACGAACGATGGCCGCCTGATCGAGTTGATCCAATGCCACGTTGTGCACACCGGGCGCGCTGCCACCATTGCCGGGCGCCACGAAGATACTGTCGCTGTCGGGCGAGGCCGCAAGCGCTGTGGCGATGGCGTGCTCCCTGCCGCCGCTGCCGAGGAGGAGAATGTTCATGGCACGTCCCTTCGGTCGAGAGTTCTCTTTCGGTCGAGCAGATGGCGTCATCGCTCAGATATCGCCATCAAGTGGATATCGCTGCCACTCAGATATCGCCATTGAACCGATATCATCATAGTCTATCGTGTTCGAGTGGTTTTGCGGTACCATGAACCTGTTTCTTTCCTGGATAGCAGAACAGGAGGAGGCGGGAGTTGAAGTGCGCATACGAGGTAGGGGACACGCCATGACAGGGGATGCGCGAGGTATACTACTGGTAGAGGACGAGGCTGTCATCCGTGAGGCGATGGCCGCCTATTTGAATGCGAACGACTATCTGGTTACCGAGGCGGCTGATGGACAGGAGGCGCTCGCGTTTTTTGATCACGAGAAGCACGCGCTGATCATTCTCGACTTGATGCTCCCCAAGCTTTCAGGCGAAGAGGTTTGCCGGACCATCCGGCGCGATTCCGACGTTCCCATCATCATGCTGACCGCCAAAGGTGAAATTGCGGATCGCATCGCCGGACTGGAACTCGGTGCCGATGATTATCTGGTTAAACCCTTTTCTCCGCGTGAGCTCGTCGCCCGAGTCAGGGCGCTGCTGCGTCGCGTGCAGCTTTCCGACGATTCCCCCGGCGAGACCCTTGTCTTCGGCGAGCTCGCCATCGATCTGGCTGGTCACTGCGTTACGCTCAATGGGGAGGAAGTTGTGCTCACGGCCAGCGAGTTCAAGTTGCTTGTCACGCTGGCGCGTCATCCTGGGCGGGTTTATTCGCGTATGGAGCTTATTGAGAAAGTTCTGGGCTACGATTTTGAGGGCTATGAGCGTACGATAGACAGTCACATTAAAAATCTCCGTTCCAAACTCACCGACGATCCGCGTAAACCACACTGGCTGTTCACGTCCCATGGAGCGGGCTATCGTTTTGAAAACCCCTATGCCTGAGGGACGACCCCATCGTTGGCGGATAACCTTTGCCACGCGTCTGACCATAACCTTTGCTATGGTTACTGCAGTCACCGTCGCTATTTCATTCGTGTTGCTTACACTGGCTTGGGGGCAACGCATTGAGGTCCACTCAAGCGAGCAGGTCAAGCGACTTTCCGAGGTCGCCGCCACGACGCTTGCTCAACGCTATCGATTTGTCGGGGCCTGGTCACCGACTGTTCTGGAAGCGCTCCCTTCTCTGCAGAAGCTTGTCGGTAATGTGGGCATCCGAGTTGCGGATTCCAACGGAGCCGTGCTCTTCGATGGGCTACCCTCTGACGAGAACGGGAACCCACAGCCCCTGGACGGGGATCGCAGCCTCGCACGACAGCCCATCGTCGTCGATGGGCTGCAGGTCGGCACCGTCTGGCTCGTTGCGCTTGAGATGCCCTATCTGTCTGAGAGCAACCAGCAATTTCGCTTCGATTCCTATCAGGCAATCACCATTGCTGGTGTTATTGCGATCATTTTGACCTTTCTCTTCAGCATGCTGTTTTCCCGTAGTCTCACTTCGCCGCTGCAATACATCGTCTCAGTGGCCAATGAGGTACGCCATGGCAACCTCTCCGTTCGCACCGATATGACAGGTCGCGATGAATTTGCTCAGTTGGGGCGAGCGATGGATGAAATGGTTGCCTCCATTGAGCGCAATGTCGTGATCGAGCGTCAGTTGACCATCGGTATGGCGCATGAACTGCGTACGCCGCTGATGGCGATGCAGGCGACCATTGAAGCGATGATCGACGGGGCCCTGCCACTCGATAGAGCCCGTCTTGCGATTCTGGATTCGGAGGTCGTTCGACTCGGACGGCTCGTAGAGGCGCAGCTGCGTCTTGCGCGTCTGGAGCGGGGTAGTGATACGATGCAGGTCGAGGAGCTCAATCTTACCGAGCTGGTCTCCGATCTCGTTGTGGCCAACGAAGTGTTGATAAACAACGCGGAACTAACCCTGAGCTTCACTGCCGGCTCTAACGTTATGGTGAACGGTGATGCCGATCTTCTGCTGCAGGCGACGACCAATCTTATCTCCAACGCGGTGCAGTATACTCCCGCAGGTGGCCAAATCACCATCGAGGTTCGTGCTGTCCGTCAGGTCGCGCAGATCATCGTCTCGGATACTGGTGTGGGTATCTCTCCCGAGGACATCGCGCAGATCTTCCTACGATTTTGGCGCGCAAATTCGGGGCGTAGCAGCGAAGACGACAGTCTGGGAATCGGTCTGGCAATGACCAAAGGCATTGCGAATCTCCATCGTGGCTGGGTTGATGTGGAGAGCACGCTCGGAAAGGGTTCGATCTTTACCATCAACATCCCGCTCTTGAAGAAAGCTGCTATTCGGAAGAGCCTGCGTGGGAAGAAATGAGGGACTGTGGCACTGGCAGATGACCTGAAACCAAGCGCGCGTGGCAAGGTGCGCGATCTCTACGACCTTGGCGACCGCCTGTTGTTTGTGGCGTCCGACCGTATCTCAGCATTTGACTTCGTGCTGCAAGACACCATCCCCTACAAGGGCGAGGTGCTCACACGTCTGTCGCTGTTCTGGTTTGAGTTCCTTGCTGATCTTATGCCCAACCACCTGCTCAGTACCGATATTGCCGACCTGCCTGATCGTTTTCTGCCCTATGCCGATGAGCTCGCTGGCCGCTTCATGCTCGTGCGTCGCGCCGAGATGTACCCCCTGGAGTGCATCGTCCGCGGCTACCTTGTGGGCAGTGGTTTGGCGGAATACCGCCGTTCGGACACCGTGTGTGGGATCGCCCTTCCCGCTGGTCTTGGGGAGGCGAGTCGCCTCACGAGCGCACTGTACACGCCCTCCACGAAGGCCGAGATCGGGGACCATGACGAAAATGTCAGCTACGAATGGACGGTCGAGCGCCTGGGGGCTGATGTTGCCGCCGCTTTGCGCGAACGCTCGCTCGCGCTTTATGGGAAGGCGCGTGACTACGCGGCTACACGGGGTATCATCATCGCGGACACGAAGTTTGAATTCGGGCTTGTTGACGGACAGTTGGTCCTGGCCGACGAGGTTCTGACGCCTGATTCCTCTCGCTTCTGGCCCGCCGAGGACTATGAGCCAGGTCGTGGGCAGCTGAGTTTTGATAAGCAGTATGTGCGTGACTGGCTCAGGGCCAACTGGGATATGCAGGGCACGCCTCCTCGCCTGCCCATCGAGGTCATTGAGGCGAGCTCCGCGAAGTACATCCAGGCGTACGAATTGTTGACTGGCGAGACCTTCGTACCTCTCGGTCGTTTGTAATATCCCGCTGATCGCTCGTGGTGTTGTGCGGATATTGCTGATACGTGATATAGGTGAAGCTCCTGATATTTGCTATCATGGGAAGGTCATGCTTCCCAACAGGAGAGAGCTCCAATGTCACAACGAAATCCCATGAATCAACGCTATCAGGGCGAGGGCCCTTCCGGGCAAACGCGTAAGTCGGCAACCTCAGCCAAGCCAGCAAGTGCGGCTGCTTCCTCGGTAAACGTGCGCAAGAAGCCGACGACCGATGCCGAAAAGCGTGCTGCTCGCAAGCGACGCGAGAAGGAAATGGCACGTCGAGCCGAGGAAAAGGCGCGGCGCAGGCGCGAGAAGGAGAAGGAACAGGCGATCGCTGAGGGCAAGACTCCTGTGCCAGAGAAGAAGAAAGGTATATTCAGTACGCTGGCCACCGCCAATGCTGCTCTGCCTGAGAGCGAGGAATACCGCAAATGGCGGCGCATCTACTGGATACTGATGGCTGTCGGCTTTGCCGCCGTCATCGCCTCAATGCTCTACAATCAGGGCTCCAGCGGTCAATTTACCATCTTTTTCGGTTTTCTCATGGTACTCGCCTGGGGCGCAATCCTCGGCGCTCTTTTCGTTGATTTTCGCAAGATCAAGCCGCTCCAGCGCGCACAGCGCCAGGGTCCGACCGCCAAGACTCCCAAGCAGCTCAAGCATCAGCAGGAAGCGGCTGCCGAGGCGGCGCGCATCGAGGCAGCTCGTAAGGCCGCCAAGAAGGCGCGGAATGCCAGCCTTCGCCGCCGAGTGAGTTTGATCGGAGGGAGGCGGGATATGCCCGATGGCGAGGATGCGGCCGATGGCGAGGATGCGGCCGATGGAGAGGATATGGCCGACGGTGAGGATGTGATCGACGGCGAGGATGTGGCTTTGGAAGAAGAGGGCGATTGCGATATCCTTGGTGACAAGGGCAAGCCTGCTGATGGCGATACGAGTAAAGATAAAAGCGCTACAAAGAATACAGATTCGAATGATAAGGACGTGACATGATGCGTTATGAGGTCTATGTTACGGGCAAGCCAGGCATCTTCGATCCGGCAGGCAAGACAACGGCAGGCGCCTTGAGCAACCTTGGTTACGCGGGGGTCGCTCAGGTGCGAATCGGCAAGTTCATCCAACTGAGCTGCGACGATTCTGTCAGTCTCGAACAGCTGACGGAGATGTGTGAGAAATTGCTCGCGAATCCGATTATCGAGGACTATCGTATCGAGGAGGTTTTGGAGGGAGCTGAGGGGTGAGCGCACGTTTTGGGGTTGTGGTCTTTCCGGGGTCCAACTGCGAGCAGGATGTTGTCTATGCTCTGCGTTTTCTGGGATATGATGCCGCTTACATCTGGCATCAAGACATCGACCTGAGCGCCTATGATGCCCTTGTTCTTCCGGGCGGATTCTCACACGGCGACTATCTGCGTTGTGGCGCCATCGCCCGTTTCGCTCCCGCGATGGAGGCGGTGAGGCGGTTCGCTGAGCTTGGCGGTCCGGTCATCGGCATCTGCAACGGCTTTCAGATACTCACTGAAGCCCAGTTGTTGCCCGGGGCCTTACTGCGCAACCGCGGCCTGAAGTTCATCTGCGAGACGGTGCCGCTGCGCGTTGAGCTCTCCGTCTGCCAGTGGCTCGACCTACCCGCAGGGGCTGTCGTCCGTATCCCCATCAACCATAATGAAGGCAATTATGTCTGCGATCCTGAGACTCTGGCGGGCATGGAGGTCCGAGGACAGATTGTCCTACGCTACTGCGAGCCAGATGGCAGCCGGGCTCCCGAAGGTAGTGCGCCCAATGGAGCGCTCGATGACATCGCAGGTATCTGCAATGAATCGGGCACGGTCTTTGGGCTGATGCCGCATCCCGAACGCGTGGTCGACGGTATCGCCGGGCTGACCGACGGCGCGGCCTTCTTCGCAGCAATCGCCCGGCGTATTGAGGAGATGGTTGCGTGAGCAAAACGGGAATACGCGCGAGGGGAGCGAAAATGCGCAGGAGGGGAGCGAAAATGTGCAGGGGGGGAATGGAGATGCGCAGGAGGGGAGCGAAAATGTGCAGGGGGGGAATGCGGGTTCGTCGCGTGGTCTGCACTGCCCTTACCTGTCTGCTTGCCCTTGCTCTCATCCCGGTAGCGGCTCTGGCCATTGAGCCCGATGCGGGGGTTTTGCCACAGGAGGTGACACAACCCGAAGACGACCTTGCCACCACAGAGGCTCCCGACGGGTATCCTGTCCCCGAAGAGAACCCCGACGAGGGCACCGCCCCCGAAGAGAGGCCTGACAACGATCCCGACACCGAAGACGACCTTGCCACCACGGAGGCTCCCGACGGGGGCGCCATCCCTGACAACGATC
>JAIRXA010000085.1 GCA_031268525.1 Coriobacteriales bacterium
GTCGGTGCGGCCTTTGGTGTCGGTGCGACCTTTGGTGTCGGCGCGGCTCCGGCTGTCGGCGCTGTTCCGGGTGTCGGTGTCGGCGGGCTGGACGCCTCTCTTGACCCGTCCCTCTTTCTTTTCGACCGTGACTCCGGGCCAGTTGCCAACACGCTGATTGGCGCCCGTAAGCTCGTTGAACAGGGTGGTCTTGCCACTGTTGGGGTTTCCGGCAAGTGCGATGACGGCAGTCTTTTGAGCCGCTATGGCTTTTGGGATGAGTTTCGCGGCCATCCCTACGCCTCCTCTTCCAGCTCGATTAACTGAGCATCTGTCTTGCGAATAGAGACCTCCGTGCCACGCACGCGCACCTCGACCGGATCGCCGAGCGGCGCGACCTTGCGCACATAAACCTCTGCCCCTCGCGTAATGCCCATATCCATGATGCGGCGTTTTACCGCGCCCTCCCCATGCAGGCGCGCCACCGTTACAGTATCGCCCGTAGACGCATCTCTCAGCGTTCTCATTTGATTCTCCCTATTCGTCGGGTATGCTCACTTTCATGTCCCATTAGTTAGGCATTGCTAACTAAGGTTAAGTTTTTTTACCTTACCAGAAGGCAGTTAGAAGTCAATGACGTCTAACTGCCAACGGAAGTGTTGCTTGAGTGCCAACGGAGGAGTCAGGCGACTACGTTACCGGTTCGTCGCCTTTCCGGTGCCTACGTTACCGGTTCGTCGTTTTCCCGGTTCGTCGCCTCGTTCAGTATGCGTTGTGGCTTTCGCGCGCGATGATCTCGTCTTGCAGCTCCTTGCCAACACTCGTGAAGTAGGCATTGTAGCCAGTGACGCGTACAAGCAGGTTGCGGTAGTCCTCAGGGTGCGCCTGAGCGTCGCGCAGCATGTCCGCATCGAGGATGTTGATCTGAAGCGCGGTGCCACCATTTTGCACATAGCCGCGCAAGAAGGACTTGAGTTTTGCCTTGTGTTCCTCGTCGCGCATGAGCGCTGGCGAGAGCGTAATGGTGTGCGAAGCGCCGTTGGGCAGATAGTTGATCCAATGGCCGTAATCGCCAACGCCCACAGGTAAGCTCAGGCCCGCCGTGTCTAGGCCTGCTTCGTCTCGGCCCGCTTCGTTTCGGTTCGCCCCGCCCGCACCTACCGCGTCCGCGCCTACCTCATCCGCTGCGCCCCCCTCCGCAGCAAAGCCGCCCAAGGCTCTGCCCACCGAGTTGGCATTGGCGGTTGGCCCCTGCGTATCTGCGCCATTTACCGGGCAGATCGCGTTGGAGAGAAACTGCCCTTGTGTGCGTCCATCGGGCGAAGCTGGCAGAATGTAGCCCGAACCGATCCAGTAGTTCCATGACAGCATCCCGGGGCGGAACTGCGCACCGATTGTCGTCTGGTAGCGCCAACATTCCTCAGCGAACAACTCCATGACGCGTCGCGCCAGCTCATCGGCCACCTCGTCATCGCGCCCATACTTGGGCGCGCGCATCTTCGCGAACGCCTGTAGACGCTCAAAGCCCACCCAGTTGGCCTGCAGTGCGGTGATCAGCTCATCCATCAAGCACAGGTGCTCATCAAAGACCAGATAGCGCACCGCAAGCAGCGAGTCGACGGTGGTCGCAAAGGTCACGCCCTCAATCGTAATGAAATTGAGCTCCGCACCTCCGGCAGTGATGTCGCGTGCCTTTTGGACACAGCCCTCCACCAGGCAGCTCAGATAGGGTGTTGGGTTAAACAACGAACGCGTTACGCTGGAGCGATCGTACAGATCGACCATCTTACGCAGGCAGTACCGCAGTTGCTCGGCAAAGGCTGCAAAGAACTCCTCAAAGTCCGTAAAGCTCCGGGGATCGCCCGTCTTGGGGGCCTCGCTTTCTGGTGGGTAGGGCTTGTCCCAGAGTGCGTCGGTGTAGGCGATCAGGTCGCTTCCTCCGCCGAGGGCCAACTCCACGGCTTTCAGCAGATTGAGATTGCAGTCCACGGTGGCGGAACGGTCGTTGCCACACATGGTGTTTTCCAGACAGCCAACACTCGCGTAATCAAAGACGGTGTCCTCGTTGATCAGACGCTCCACACCTGCCTTGCGCGCCTCGCGCAGCAGCCCGGCCATCGAGCGCTCGTCAAAGTTCAGCAGAAACGGCGCGCCCTGCGAGACCGAGATCATCTCCACCACCACGTCAAGCAGCTTTTCGGGCGTGTTGGTGTGGAGACGGACGTTGGGTTTGGGCTCCAGAATGGGACCCATCTCGTCGAGGACCTCAAGCATGACATAGGTGAGCTCGTTGGTCATGTCGCGCCCATCGGGGCCCATGCCGCTGAGATTGAAGAGCTGGCCATAGCCCGCCGTGATCCCCTGATCGCCAGTCTTGATCATCGCGTCATAGGCGTAGTTGCAGTGCATCCAGAAGCATTTGAGCAGCTCCTTGCCAAAGTCGCTCGTCATACCGCCTTCGATGGAGCGCTGCCAGAAGGGGTAGAGATACTGATCAAGCCGCCCAAAGCTGACGCCGGCACCTGGGTAGTTCTCGTCGGAGAGGATGAGCATATGCGTAAGCCAGAGCGCCTGCAGGGCCTCCCAGAACGTCTCGGCGGGTTGCTGTGGGACGCGGTCGAGATTGGCGGCCATCTGGAGAAGCTCGGCCCGACGCGTAGCATCCATTTCCTCCGATGATGCTAGCTTTCTAGCAAGTTGCGCATACCGTGCTGCCAATTCTCCGGGGACGGTCGCGGCACTACGCATAGCCCGCAACTCATCACCCGCCGCCCCCGCGCGCGCGTCCTCCGTCAGTGCCGCCAGAGCTTCGTCGAGATCGGCCAAAACGCCCGCGAAGCCGCGGGTGAGGATCTTCGGATAGTTTGAGATCAGATGTCCCGAAGTCGCACCGCAGTTGCCAAAACCCCTGTCCTTGAAGGCGAAAACCTCGCCACGGATGCCGCTTTTACCGTCGCGTCCCCAGAGACGTTCGGCGCGGGCTTTGGTCTCTTCTGGTTTCAGGCACAGGCTCGTCTGGATGTTGAAGCGCCCACCAGCCAGCAGATCGCCAGGCAGCAGTTCCTGCGGCAGATAATCGAGCAGCACCAGACGGTTAAAGGTCGCACGCCGCTCCGGCAGAGAAAGCTCCCAGAAACCCTGTGGCAGCTCAACAGTATAGGCCGCTTGGTTGAAAGTGCGCTTGAAGGTGTCCATGAAGCAGTAGACCTCGGGTACGATGTAGAAGGGCTGTTCGTCGAACAACTCATCACTCGGCTCGCCGGTCGTAAAGGCTGTCCACTCATTGTTCCATGCGCGCGCGGTGCCCTGATAGTAGTAGTCGCGCAACCACTGAACACGCGGCGAAAGCCCGTAGGGCGTCTTGACTCCCTTGGCGTCGGTCTTTGCGGGAGTCTTGATCGTTGCTGTCGAGGCCGAGCCCGAAACTGGGCTCGCGCCTGGACTCACAGTTGGGCTTGCGGTCGTGTTCGCGGTCATGTTCGCCTCCGATATCCGCACAAATATCCTCTGCACAAGCAGTATAGGGCTCCCCTACGGTATACTTAGCCGTCAAAACAACAAATCATGTCAACAGGGACGGAAAAGGAGACATACAGACAACATGGATTTCAGCGGTATCATCCTCGGAGCAGCCACTTTTCTCATTATCGGCGTCATGCATCCTGTAGTCATCAAAAGCTATTATTACCTCGGATTGAAGGTCTGGTATGCCTTCCTTGTCATCGGTATCGCCTGCGCCATAGCCTCGGTGTTCATCCCCAACCTGCTCGTCTCGATCATCGTCTCGATCGTCGGCTTTTCTTTTCTCTGGGGCATTCACGAGCTCTTCTCCGAGCGAAAGCGGGTACGCAAGGGCTGGCACCCCGCCAACCCGAAGCGAGAAACCCGGTAGACCGTTCTGTAAATAACTGCACTATACAGACGGTCTACGAGCCCCTGCACTCAGCTGTTCTTGAGAACAATCGTGGACATCATGTCTGCAACGTTTTCGCAGGCATCGACGACTCGTTCCATGCGCGCAAACATATTGGACCAGATCATGATGAACACCGGATCGTCGGTGTGGTTTCTATACAGGTCGCGCATCGACAGCAAAAAGAGCGAGTCGGCCTCCTCTTCGATGTCGTTGACCTCGATAATGAGCTCGCCGAGCGTCCCCTTTGCCTTGAAATTGCGGAACTCCTTGAGGGCGCTGTGTAGTGTTTCGGTTGTAAGCACGATCAGTTCGACCATCTTCAGCATGTTGGGGTGCAGCGTACGAACATCGTACATATAGAGCTGCTGCGACACGTCTTCGATGTAGTCGACGATATCATCAAGCCGATGCGTCATTTCGATGATATCTTCACGATCGATCGGCGTGATGAACTCCCGCGCAAGATGCAGGAAGAGCTCATGGGTCTGCATGTCGGCGGCGTTTTCGATCTCATGCATCGCCCAGGAGTTCTGTTTGGCATCTGCCGGATTAAATTCCTGAACAAACTCCAGTAGCATCCGCGCTTCCTGGCACGAGTACTCGCCCTGCTGAGCCAAGGCGTCAAAGTAGTCGAATCGTGCTTTCGGCATCCTCATCCCTCCAGTTTCTTGGTAATGATCTCGTTGATCAGTTGAGGGTTACCCTGACCCTGTGTTGCTTTCATTGCCTGCCCGACAAAGAATCCGCGCAGCCCCGTCTTGCCGCTACGGTACTCCTCGACCTTCTGCGGGTTGGCGGCAAGTATGTCGCTGACAATCTGTTCGATGGCTCCCGCATCGCTGACTTGCTTCATGCCGCGCTCTTCAACGATGCGTGCCGGGGTGTCGCCGGTGGCAGCCATCAGGGCAAAGACCTCCTTGCCCTGATGGGAGGATATCGTGCCGTCGGCGGTGAGCTTGGCAAGCTCGGCAAGAGCAGCTGGGGTGACTTTGCCGCTCACAAGCGTCAGACCCTCAACGCTATGGGCGTTGAGCCAGGCGCTGACCTCGTTTAACAGCAGGTTCGCGATGGGTTTGGCAAGCGCAGGCTGCGCCGTCAGAGCTTCGTCGAAGAAGCGGCTCAGCTCCACATCGCCAGCCAAGGCAGCGGCATCGGAGGTGGGCAGCCCACACGTCGACACATAGCGTCGCTTCTTGGCGTCGGGTAACTCGGGCAGACGAGCTCTCACAGCCTCGATGAATTCGTCGCTCAGGTCATAGGGCGCCAGATCGGGCTCGGGGAAGAGTCGGTAGTCGTCGGCGGTTTCTTTAACACGCATCGTGATGGTGCGCTTGGCCGCGGGCTCCCAGTGACGCGTCTCCTGCCGTACGGCATCGCCCTCTTCAAGCACCTCGGCCTGACGGCAGATCTCAAAGGTAAGGCCGTCGTGCAGGTTCTTAAAGCTGTTCATGTTCTTCAGCTCGGTCTTGGTGCCAAATTGCGCAGCGCCATAGCGACGCAGCGAGACGTTGCCGTCGCACCTGAGCGAGCCCTGCTCCATCGAGCAATCGCTGATACCCAAGGTCAGGAAAACCTGTCGGAGCTTTTGCAGGAAAAGACGAGCTTCCTCGGGGGTTCGCAGGTCAGGCTCGGTAACCAGCTCAATCAAGGGGGTGCCACAACGGTTGTAGTCGAGCAGGGAGTAGGTCGCCCCGGAGATGCGTCCATCCGTGCCACCGACATGAACCGTCTTGCCAGCGTCCTCCTCCAGGTGGATGCGCGTGATACCGATGTGGGCGGTGTAGGCGTCGCGCTCAGGCATACCGGCTCTGGGCACTGTGGCGGCCGTATGCGGGATTTCCAAATCGATTGCACCATGCATGCAAAATGCAATCGGTCCTTGCGTGGTCTGGAAGTTCTTGCTCATGTCGGGATAGAAGTAGTTTTTGCGATAGAACATCGAACGTTTCTGGATTGAGCAGCCAGTGGCCAAGCCAGCCAAAACGATGGATTCAATGGCTGCCCTGTTGGGGACAGGTAAGGCGCCTGGCATCCCCAGACAAACCGGGCAGGTATGCGTATTCGGATCGTCACCATAGGAAATCGGGCAGGCACAGAACATCTTGGTGTTCAGAGTGGTCAGCTCAACATGCACCTCAAGACCGATGACTGCCTCCCAATCCTGCAAAACCGTCTTGAGGCCCTTCATTGCCGACCTCCTTCCGCAGACGCTTGGGTAGGCGCTTTGAGGGGCGTGCCCAGACGATCTTCTATGGACGCGTGGATACCCGCCTCCAGAGGTGCACGTCTCCGGATGTCATAGGTCGCCTCCAGAGCAGCAGCAACCTGAATGATGTTCTCATCAGAGAACTGCGGCCCGATGATCTGCACACCGACAGGCAGACCGCTTGTCTCCCCCAGACCAACGGGCAGCGACAGGCCGCCGTTGCCTGCAATATTGATGGGGATGGTGAAGATGTCGGAAAGATACATCGAGGTGGGGTCGGCGATCTCTCCAAAGCGAAAGGCCGTACGCGGGCTGACGGGCGTGATAAGCGCATCGACCTGCTCAAACGCACGCTGGTAGTCCTGAGTGATGAGCGTACGCACCTGCTGTGCGGGATAGTAATACGTATCGTAAACACCGGAGGAAAGCAGGTAGGAACCCAGCATGATACGGCGGATAGTCTCGGGACCAAAGCCGTGAGCACGTGATTGTTCGTACTGCTCGCCAAGATCGGCGGCATCAGGTTCGCGGTAGCCATAACGCACCGAATCAAAACGACTGAGGTTGCTGAAAGCCTCACAGGGCCCGATGACGTAGTAGGCCGCGAGCGCGGCGGCGGCGTTGGGTAGCTCGACCTCCACGATATGGGCACCGAGGCTCTCCAGGCGTTTCACGGCCTGATGCGTGGCCGTCACAATCTCCAACTCAATGCCAGGCGCATCGGTCAGGGCAGAAACGATGCCGATACGCATCCCAGCAACTCCACGCTCCAGATAATCGGTGAAGCAGGTGGTGACCTCCTGCGACGTGCAATCGCGCAGGTCACGACCGCTGATAGCGTCAAGAGTAGCGGCTATGTCTGCCACCGTTCGGCCGAAAGGACCCACCTGGTCAAGCGAGGAGCCAAAGGCCACGACTCCGTAGCGGCTGACTACGCCGTAGGTAGGCTTCATGCCAACGACGCCACAGAAGCTGGCGGGTTGGCGGATGGAGCCGCCGGTGTCGGAACCGAGCGCAACGGTTACCATCCCGGCAGCAACCGAGGCGGCGCTGCCTCCCGAGGAGCCGCCGGGCACACGCTCAAGGTCCCAGGGATTGTAGGTGCGCCCAAAGGCTGAGGTTTCGGTAGAAGAACCGAAGGCAAACTCGTCCATATTCAGCTTGCCAAGCGGCAGCCCACCTCCCGCGATGGCGCGCTCCACACAGGTAGCGGAGAAAGGAGCCGTATAGTCCTTGAGCATGAGTGAGGCACAGGTGGTATGGGTGCCCAGCTGATTCATGTTGTCCTTGAAGGCGATAGGCACGCCGGCGAGGGGGCCGAGTGAATCGAGGGCTGTGTTGTGCGTGGCTGCTGCGCTCGCGTCTGCCGCGTTGTGCGCATCTGTGCCCGCCAGCGCCGCGTCAATGCGCTCGGCTGCTGCCAGAGCAAGCTCGGGGGTCGGCTCCAGGAAAGCATGCACCTGGGGGTCGAGAGCATCGACGCGCGCGATCGCTGCCTGCGCCACCTCACGAGCAGAGAAATCATGGGCGGCCAAGCCCGCGCGAATAGCAGCAACCGAAAGGTCGGGATACTCGAATCCCACAGCCATCAGCGGTCGCCTCCTGCGTCACCCAGAATGGACGGCACCAAAAACTGCCCATCCTGCTCAGCGGGAGCGTTCGCCAGCGCCTCATCATGCGTGAAACCAGAACGCACACGGTCCTCGCGCATCACGTTTGACAGCCCGGCAATGGGGTGAAAAGTCGGCTCAACGCCTCTCAGATCGTATTCGGTAATCGGCTTGAGATTTTCAATGATGCTGTTGAGATCGACGGTCATCGCCGCCACCTCGGCATCGGACAGGCCGATGCGCGCATAGGTCGCGATGCCACGCACATCCTTCTCGGTCAGATACATGCTGCTCCTTTGTTCCTCAGGTGGCCGTCGACAATTGTAACGTAAGCCCGGAGCAGCCGCAGATCGCGCTCAAGAGCACGTTTCCTTATGCAATGTTCGTCAGGTAGACGGAACATGTGGTATGTGGGGCATGGGGACGTTTTCTCTTGCCTCACATACCCCCGGAAGTGTCGACAGGCAGAGAGTCTAATCACTATAGAAATGGTCGAAATCCACCCGCTGCCGCTCAGTCCCGTCGGTACGGATCTTGTAAAGGCTCCCGAGATCATCCCAGTTTGTGTAATATACCCAGTCGCCAACTACGTTGATGAAGTCGCTATTGTCATCATTGAGCTTTATGCGCTCGGTCCCGTCGGTACGGATCTTGTAAAGGCCGTCATCTTCCTCGTTTCTGTAATATACCCAGTCGCCAACTACGTTGATGAAGTTGCTACCCTCATCGTTGAGCTTTGTGCGCTCGGTACCATCGGTACGGATCTTGTAAAGGCTGCTATCATCATCCTCGTTTCTGTAATACACCCAGTCGCCAACTACGTTGATGCTGCTACTATCGTCACTGTTGAGCTTTGTGCGCTCGGTCCCGTCGGTACGGATCTTGTAAAGGCTCCAGCCATCACCAAAGTTTCTGTAATACACCCAGTCGCCAACTACGTTGATGTACGCGCTACCCCCATCGCTCAGCTTTGTGCGCTCGGTCCCATCGGTACGGATCTTGTAAAGGCTGCTATCATCATCCTCGTTTCTGTAATATACCCAGTCGTCGCTTTGGGCGACCATGCCAAGGTTTGTGAGATTTCCCACGGTGTTGCCTGCCTTGACGGCACCATCCAAAACACTGAAAAAGACAGTAAGGGCGATTGCCCCCATCAACAAGACAGCAGCGACTGCAGCACCGATGATGATCGGTGTGCGTCGAGACTTTTTTGCCGGAGGTCCCTGCGCACGAGCGGACACCACAGGTTGCGGCATAACGGGAGGGAGCAACGTCTGTGTCGGTACCTGCCCTGACGGTGCAGGTACCGCAGGCCCAACCGGCGTTCCGCATCCGGCGCAGAAGCGCGCGCCGTTCTCAAGCGGTAAAGCACACCTGGTGCAGTACATCGCTATCCCCTCTCTTCGGCAGTCGTAGGCTCGTTGGAACCTGTAGCTATCTCCGGACTCGGACTATGCGAACTGCCGCCCGATAATCATACAGCTTTACTCATGTTAGCAAACCTCGGCTGCGTATGCATTTCATAGTCTTCTGATGAAATAGGCCATTAAAAGTATGGGACATTGCGAACACGGATTGTCCGGCAGATGTGCTACGGCGGGTACAGACTGCTATCAGAGCGGTGCTGTGCTTTCAAAAGCGAATATGACACTCGCCGATTTTAACCGCATAGCCGAACAATGCGTAGGACGGGTAAACCAGTTCGCCCTCGGCGGCAGAGGCGACCCCGATTTGCACGAGAACTTTGAGCAGGTATTGAAGATGTGCCGCGACAACAACATCGTCCCGAACTACACCACATCCGGTTACAGGCTTTCTGATTCGGCGATAGCGGCAAGCAAGAAATACTGCGGAGCTGTGGCGGTCAGTTGGTATCGCACCGAATACACCATCAACGCGATAGAACGGTTTTTGTCCGCCGACGTGAAGACCAACATCAGCTGCTACATAGATTCCGAGATGAGCATGTCGCCGTGCAGTTTCGACCGAAGCGGAAAGTATGCTGTTTCATTGAAAGACACGACTATAGCCGAAGTGTGGCAATCACCGCAGTTTGAGTGTTTCCGTGAGCATTTGCGAAACGCCTGCCCCCAATGCGAAAGCCGAAGTCTGTGTATGGGCGGCTGCCCGATTGTGCCGGAGATAGTATTGTGTGCAAATCATCCCCACCAGAACAAGCTGGCGATGCACTGTGGGCAAGGTAGAAGTGGCGAGGTAGACGTGGCGTCTGAACCTGCCAAATTTTAGTGCTCATCGTCTCGTTCATCGTACGGCTCATCGACGTTGGCATCACAAGGCCCTCCCCTGAGATGCAACTATCAGTCCATCAGCACTGTGGCCAGGGAATTCGAGGCCCTCATTGCTCATCAATCCGATCAGTTTTTCCAATCGCGAGAAGATGCGGTGACTGGCCCTCAGGCGCTTGTCAACAAACTCTTGCCTGAGTGCTCGCTGCCCCGCGCGGGAAGGATTCATTACTTGAAGCAGCATGGCCTCAACGTCAGCTTTCTCCAAAAGTATGATCTCCATGCTTTCCCTAACGCTGTTGAGGATTGAAACGCTACTCTGCGAGTCGCTCAACATCCTCATTTGCCTCGACAGATACAGGCAGCGTCTTGTCAGCTCATTAAGGTCGACCATCGCTTTTGTGGACCATCGGGAAAAGTAATCCCGCTCATCGTACGGCTCACTCAGCAGACTACAGTGCATGAGCTGAAGGGCTCTCTCAATCCATTTGTGATGCGAAGCCAAAAGAGCTGAGATGAGCTGCGTTTCTTTCACAACATCAAGCGAGTTCATCGCAACATGAAGCTGATAGTATTCAGCGAACTCTCCGGTAATGGCCGCTCTCCCAGAGGACTCCTCAAACACCCCGCCAGGCAGGAAATACCATTTCTCCCAGTATGGCGGTATCCAGAAGCAGGTGCATTTTGACTGCTCGCTACAAAAGTGCAGCAGGTGACGGGATTGTTCCACAGAGGGTTGCAGAGCCTCGACAATCTCATCCGTCAGTCTCTCAATGCGCTCAAGCCTTATCTCCCTGACCTCGGCTTTCCTCGATCTACGCGTTTCTGCGTAGCGACAATATCTGGAAAAGGAACGCGTCCACGGAGCAACTGGCAAGCCAAGTGCGTGCAGGGATTCTCTTCTGACCAGTTCCGCTTCGGCCTCATCTGGGATACGTTGATACGAGTTGGCATGAAGCTGCGAATGAGCGTATTCGTGTATCAGAATACCCAGAAGCTCCAGTGAGCAGCGCCTGTAACGCAGAAGGATCAAGGGCACGTCCTCTCTTGGACGAAAGCAACCCAGAGTCGACGAGCCAGTCTTCTTGTCCTTCGGAGCCTCTCCATTGAAATACGCCTTGATGCCGAAGTGCTCCTCCAGCGGTGCGATGTACAGCCGCCGGAATTCAGCGCGGGGCATGCTCCCGGTGGCAGGATATTCTTTCATAGCACCATCCCCTGTGTGATCTTGTCAACCGTGCCGTCGAGCGAGTACCTCAGTTCATACTTTTCGGCTTCAGAGATACTGAGGAGGAATAGCTTATCGGTAGTCGGCTCGCAGCCTGCAACTCCATATTCAGCGTTACCGTCATTTACGAAGGTTGAGGAGGCAATGATTGATTTCTCGTTAAAAGCAAAGCTTCCATCTATAAAGTCAGTGTTGAGCCATCTTCGCAGACTGCAGTCACTCCATGAGGCGTCTTCGATAGTATCATTATACTGACGGCTGCTGACATAATCTTGGGTAATAATGAGAGCTTTGCCTTCCCTGATGTCTAAAACTAACCAGTTATGTCCACCAAATCCAGATACAACTTCGCCTATAGATAGACCAGTAGGTATCCCAAGCACTTCTGAGTTTGTTGTTGATACGAGTGATGTTCCAGAAAAAGAACCTACTACATTCTCTTCCTGCTGTTCTGTGCCCAACGCGCTCCTCAGTAAAGCAACAGTGATTGCTACGGCTGCAAAAATCCCTATAAAAACGAGGATACGCCTGGCGTGAGAGTGTGCGGGTTTTGTCCTTGAGTGATTGCCACTGGCGGTTCTTTTGGTTCTGCTCTGTATGTCTGGTTTTACTTTGCCGTAAGCCATTGCCGTCCATTATCCTCTCGTCACGTTGGCATTGAGTCTTTACATAACTAGAGCCACAGCGTTGTCCATAGGTGCCACATGAGAGAGCTGCGAGGGACACCCTTATTGAGCAGGATGTCCCTCTCAGCTCATTCCCGCCTATACTGCTTCTCCGCAGCTCGGACATTCCTCGACACAACCCGCCTTGTCATCGAACGTATAGCCGCAATGCGGGCATCTTACCTTTGCCATGAACTCACCTCCCTCGTAATCATCACCTTTCCAATGCCTGCCGCCTATCGCTCGCGGCCGGTTCCCTTGCATCGCGGGCACTTACCGCTACCACTACAACCGCCGCACGGGCTGTTGAGATGAGTCCGCCCTGATCCCTTGCAACCCTGGCACTTACCTGACCCGCCGCATACCCAGCACTTCTCCTTAGACATAACACACCTCCCTTCTTCTGGTCGTAGCCGTCAGAATGTCAAGCATGTGGTCGTACCAATAGTCTCCAGGCACCTTCTCAGTTTCCTGTATAGGCTCCTGCAGGAGAAACGCTTGATGGTTACGCCTGGGGATGTCGTACCTGTTGCTGTGTTCAGTCATAGCTCCTTCTTTCTTCTGGGTGTATCTGACATCAATCATTAAACACGGCTGTAGCGAGGGGCCGGAATTCGTAATTACCGCATCCGAGAGCGCCGGGGCATCAATACAAGCTCCCGAGCACAAGAACAGAGACAGCTACAGAGACAGAGATCTTCAACAGCTTGCCAAGAAAGCACAGCGTAATAAAGCGCCAGAAACTCACCTTTAAGTAGCCCGAGGCAAACCCCACGATGTCGAAGAGAGGCAGAGGAATAGCTGCCATGGTAAAGATCACCCGTTGTCTCCCGCCCTTTAGCAGGTCGATGAGCTTGCATAACACCTTGTTCTTGGGGGTCTCGATTTGCTTTACGTTTCTGCCAGCCATCCCCGCTAGGTAGCCCATCGTTTCGCCAAGCGTGCTTCCGGCTGCGCCCATCAGGGCTACGGCAACCGGGTTGAGGAAGGTTGCTGCGCTCATAACGACAGCAAGGCTGGGCGCAGGGGCAAATACTGTGGCATTACACAGAAAGCAAAGGGTTAATACACCGAAATAGCCCAAGCCTTCGAAGTAGGTCAGCCTATCTTGAAAGACATACGCGAGCACGGACCCAGCGACAATCAATACGATGAACGCAATGTTGGCCGCAAGGAGCCATGGGTTTTTCCTGGGATTACCGGTAGCAACATCCATGTCAGCCGCCGGACAGCACGCCGATAAGAATCGCCAAGATGACGACTATGCCGGCTATCATCACGGCGGCCGAGATAACCAACGCAAGCAGCAGCACTACAACCGCAGATGCAAAGGGGGCAACTACCGTCAGGAGCCCTGAGAGCCCGTAGTCCCTTAGCGCAGGCGGTCTTTGAGCGTATGCCAGTCCATATACAACTGGCAGGAGAAAGCAGGCAACGACCGACAGTATGGCGTAAACCGTTGTTGCCACAGGATCGGCAATACTCTTTCCCATAATGCCAATGAAAAGTTGGCGGACTACTGGCACAAAGTACAACGATGACAACACCGCCACTAAAAGGGAGCCGCCCATGGTGATACCCCAATATGCCTCCGGCCTTTCCCACCAGTCGGTTATCAGTGCTGGATTTTCCGCTTGCATGTTCTGTCTGGCAACCCGCCACAGCGAGCGTGGAGACTTAAGCAAAGATGGCCTGGCAACAACACCGCTGAAAGCGGTAGGGGTTGCAACCGTCGTCTTGTTTGTGGCTTGGTTTGCCGCAGGGTTTGGGGCGTGCAGGTTAATAGGTGGCTTGGGGATGAAGCTGCTAGCCTTGCTCTTGTGTCTCTTAAGCGCCGCGCAATGAGGGCAGCTGTTCAGGCCGTTGAAATAGTAATGATGCTTGTCTTTGCTGCACTGAACCCGGCAGGACTTCATGCTTCGTCCGAGCGCTTCGTGCCAGTCCGTGGCATTAGGGCGCAGGGAGGGACTGCCGTAGCCTTTATCGAACGCAAGCGTGAACAACCTTGCTATGTCCGGATGAGTTTCACTCAGGCTGGGGGTGCGGGCAGCGAGTGGTTTGTATCCCGCTTTGAAACAGTATTCGTTGCGCTCGACGGAGTCGTTTGCCTTGCCAGGAGCGACTGATGATAGGCGCTTGCCTACCTGTAGGCCATTAAAGGGTGGTGTTCCGTTCATGGTGAGCAGGAAAATGTGCTCTGCCAGCGCAAATACATCGGTCTCTTTGGTGAAGGAGCTACCGGTTTTCCGGAACAGCTCCCCATACCCTCCTTTAAGCCCTTTGACCCTTGCCAGCAGTTCAGGCGCTACGAATCCGTCGTAGGCGACGGGGCAGGGGTAGGTGTGCCCTGTGGCATGGTCGGTGAACTGGAAAGAGTTGGTGTCCAGTATCGCCACCTCGCAGGTCTTGGGATTGACCCTGATATTATTGGGATTAAAGTCTCCAATCACATATTCGCTCGCATGCAGTCCAGCCACAGTGATGGCGATGTTGCGGCAGATTGTCAACCTGTAACGTAGGTCCAACGCCGCATACTTGTTGGGCGGATAGGGATGCAGCTCATTTATATCCACCCCTGATGCGAACTCCTTCATGGAAAAGCCTGCAAAGGAGCCGTTCTGGTGGTAAAACAGCTCCTGTGGCCAGGCCAAATGCTTAAGTATGCTTCCCGACGGCGGGCGTGTGATCATGTACCGAATCTTAGATTCGAGATCCGGTGCGAGGCTCTGTGGCTTGAATACTTTGGCAAGTACACCGCTCTGGCCCTTGATGCGGTGTATACAGGCCTCGCCTTCGCTGGCTATAGGTGGCTCAACAAGTTCGCATCTGCCTGAGCCGTTCTGGCTGAACACATGCATCTCGTACCTCCCGGGCCGTTACTCATGCGACTCAGGGTCTTCCAAGACCTGTGCCGCATCTTTGTTTTCATTGGGTAAGCTTGTTGGATGTGATCCTGAATCGGTGCCTGTGACATCAGCATCATTCCAGCTCGGATACAGCTCGCAATCGTGCTTACGGTGCCACTCGCTCACCAGCCTCTTCCAGTCGGGTTCCCTGTAGTACGCATCCTCAAGACAGGTTGCCCTCGCGTCACCTACGATAACCACTACGGTTACGTCATCGTTGTTGGTTGCCTCGTCGGGCACCTGCTCGATAGAGCGTTTCACCCGGATGTTTCCCTCTTTGTTGGTGATGTTCAGCTTGTCAGCGGGGTAGTCTAAGAGGAAGCGTAGCGGTGGGATGTAAAGTCCGTCGCTGAAATCTTCAAGCAGCGGATTACAGACAAAGCCCAGAAAACCGTCGCTGGTCAGGAGAACCGATGACACCGGCTTTGGGTGTTTGCCAAAGACCCACCAATCCTCGCCAAAGCTCAATGGGTATACACGCCCGTACTCGTCGTTTTGCTCTTCGGTGACCTTGGCATAGTGACCGTCTGCTTGCAGGGCGATGATGCCACTGTCGCCAGACTGGCCGAAGTACAGGTCTTTGCCGATAAGCACGGCAGTGGCGAGGGTCGTGTCGCAGTCGCGTAGGTCGTATCCGCGCACTCTGGCAAGAAGTTCCACGGCTTCCCTGGCGCAACAATAGGCATCCTTGAGGGACTTGAACATCATCTCGATACTCGGCGTAGAGCCTTTGAGGTGCTCTGCCAGGAACACCATCGTTACAAATGAAGCCAGCTTCGACGCTTCGTCGGAGTGCGCCGCACTTCCCAGACCGTCGGCAACCACCCCAATGGCGATCCCATCATCTGTAACGAACTCAGCGAGGCTGTCCTGGCATACGGGGTGGGAAGGACCGCCTTTGATCGCCTTGAATATGCGTGGCATAGGAGCCCTCCTAATCGTTAAGCCAGTCGCAGGTGTCCTGCTCAAAGTTGTCCGGCTGTACTGCGGTCTTTACCTTGTCGCCAGGGCTAGACTCGGATACAGCGCGCATCGACTTATGTACCCAATCGAATAATTTGGTAAAGTCATAGTCAGTCAGCCGCGTCACTTTCTCCCCAGCCAGCTTGTGAAGCGTCTCAGAACTGTAGCTGCCGCAGCCAAATGCCAGCAGCTTCAGCTTGCCGTCCGCCTCCATCTGCCTCACAACCTCGGCGGCTTCGTCTACAGGCGTGTTGGGATAGCCGTCCGTAATGAGCAACACCCAAGGCTTATAGGGTCGGATGCCCTGACTGAGGTAACGGCGGTACTGGTTATCCACTTCGGTGAGGGCCGCCTTGACAGCCTTGTTCATTTCGGTGCTACCCTCTGGTCGCAAGGTGTGATCAGCCATGGCAGTCACCGGCGCAAACGGCTGGATGTACTTGTTGGCATCGCTGAAGGTGATAATACCAACATCAAGCACACTGGCAGTCTTCGGGTCCTTGAGCATGTCGCGTTTGAATCGAGCAATTCCCTTGTTCAGCTCGTCGATCGGGGTACCAGACATAGACCCCGACACGTCCACAAGTAGCATCAAGGCCTCGCGGTTCAGTGTCGACATCTCGATTGCCGTGCTTGGCCCGTCCCGAAAAAACCCGTCGTCGTGACTGTCGGAGCCTTGATTTTTCCTGCCGAAAATAGACATAGTGATACCTCTTTCTGTCTTGGTTGGTGGCGTCCCGTCACCTTGTCATTTCTCATACTGAAGCCTTCAGTGTATGTGTCGGAATTTTCAACTTGAGTATTCATGGCTCCACGAATTCGTTTCGGGCGAAACCGTAGGCCTATAAAGGACAGAGGAGTTCGATAGGGATTTCCATCATCCGTTCGTGCATGCTCTGAGTGAGCTTGATTGAGTGTAACGTGCGTCGCCGACGACTATCGAGAATTCCGTTCACTCGTCCCGGGCAGATAAGCTTTTCTCATTTATTGATGGGCGTACTGCGCCCTGATTCGAGAAAGGTGAACGCAATGGCAATCACTGAGATCGAACTGATACCACTTGACGACCGGTCTTCGGGGGGTGCAGCAGTTAATGCTGCCTTACTTGGTCCCAGACAAGCTCTGACCTTATCGGTGCGAAACCTGGGCAAGGTAGATCCTGAGTATATCGCCCGGCTCTGTGGTGTTTCCACCGAGGATGCCATCGACAGGCTCAGTGGCCATATCTATCAAAACCCTGAAACCTGGCAAGGCGATGCAATGCAGGGCTGGGAGCTTGCCGGGGGATACCTCTCGGGCAACGTCTACCTCAAACTGGACGCCGCTTTGAGAGCCCGCAGCAACTCGAACGCCCACGGACGTTTTGAGGCCAACATTCAGGCGCTCAAGGAGGTGCTGCCAGCCGCTATACCGTTTGCCAACATCTACTACGGCCTCGGCACGCCGTGGATCAAAGAGAGCATCTACAACGCCTTTGTAAAGGAGGTGCTGTTCGGTATCAGCGGTGGGGGTCGACTAGATCTGGTCACATACGACAAGGCCAAGAACAAGTGGTGTATCCGCTCCAAGCGCAAGTTGTCCAAGTCAACACGCGGCGATTTTGGCACCACCTATCAGGGTTGCGGTACTCTTGAGCTTTTAGAGGATCGCATGAATCTCAAGTCCACAGTTGTTAAGCATGAGATCAGCGATCCTGCCGCCAAGGGCGGGACTCGCAGGGTCACAGACGAGAAGGCCACCGCTTTTACTCAACGCCAGCAGGAACGCCTTGGAGAAGCATTCGTCACATGGGTAGGTAATAACGAGGCTGTTCAGTGCAGCATCGCATCCAGTTTTAACGCTCGTTTCGGCTACATGCTCCGCAAGAGGTTCAGCGGCAGTTATCTTGATTTCCCAGGTCTTGCAGAGGGTATCGAGCTGTTCCAGTGTCAAAGGGATGCGATCGCCCGCATCCTGCTCACCCCCAACACTCTGCTTGCCCATGAGGTAGGTGTCGGCAAGACTTACACCATGATCGTCTCTGGCATGCTGATGCGTCAGATGGGAATCTCCAGCAAAAATCTCTATGCCGTACCAAACGATATTGTGGGGCAGTGGGAAGACTTCTTCCGTACCCTCTACCCAGAGGCAGCCATACTCGTCATCACTCCTGACGTGATGGTGCCCACACTTAGGAACGAGACACTTAAGGAGGCCTGCACCGGCGACTACGATGCCATCATAATGTCGCACAGCGTATTTGAGCGCATCCCCCTGCGCCGCCCGCCAAAGCCTGTCGAGCGACGTGGCAGTAGCAAGAAGGCGGAGTCCTGCAAGCCCTACAAGCATGTCTTGTACTGGTTTGAAGACTTGGGCGTAAACACGCTGTTCATTGATGAGGTGCATAAGTATAAGAACATTCCGCTGCACAGCCGCATCAACAACGTATATGGCCTCAACATAACCGGCGCCGACACGTCTGCTGACGTTTTGGCCAAGGTGCGCTGTGTACAGAAAATGAACGGTGGCGGAGGCGTGGTGCTCGCCACTGGCACCCCCATCACCAATTCTCTCGCAGACGTGTTCGCCTGGCAGTCGATGTGTCAGCCCTCACTGCTCAAAATGCTCAACATAGACACCTTTGACAAGTGGGTGTCCACCTTCGCTGAGCGCACTGAGGAATACGAGATAACCCTCGCTGGCAAGCCGCGTCTGACCACACGCTTCCGGTGCTTTTGCAACCTCCCTGAGCTAGCGTCTCTCATGAGCCAGTTCACCGACTTTCACCGGCTCGACATGCGGGATGACCTGCCAAAACTTGACAAGTATAGCGAGCATGTTGTGGCTATGAATGAATATCAGGAGTGGGTATTCGAGGATTTCTCGGGCCGCATCGAGAAGATCAGGTGCAGGCAGGTGCATCCCAAGGACGACAACATGCTGATGGTCTACACTGATGCCCGCAAGACCTCTCTGGATGTGCGTCTGTTCGACACCGCTTTCGTGAGCAAAATGGAGTGCAAGGTGCAACGCTGCGCTCGACAGATCTACGAGATCTACCTCGCGGGTGCGGATGGGCTACTCACACAACTCGTATTCTGTGACACGTCCACACCCAAGAATAGTTTTAACATATTCGACGAGTTGACCAACGAGTTGCTTGCGCTGGGAATCCCGCGCAGCGAGATCGCTTTTGTGCAAGACAACACCACCACCGAGCAGTATAAAAAGGCATTGGTCGCCGAGATGAACTCGGGACGGGTGCGCATCTTGGTAGGCTCGACCGCCAAGGGCGGCACAGGCTTCAACGTCCAGGAGCGGCTGGTTGCCATACATCATCTCGACACACCCTGGCGCCCCGCAGACATGATCCAGCGCGAGGGGCGTGGCCTGCGCCCAGGCAACACCAATAAGCAGCTCTTTATTTACCGCTACCTCACAGAAAAGAGCTTTGATGCCTACCAGTATCAGATATTGGAGACCAAACAGGAGCTGATAGCCCAGTTCATGTCAGGGTCCTTCCCTTTCCGCGAAGTGGAGGATTTGGGAGCGGCAGTGCTGGACTACGGCCAGGTAAAAGCGCTTTTGGAGGATAACCCCCGCATCAAGGAGCGCCTGGACATCGCGAACGACATAACGCGGCTGCGTCTCCTGCTCAAGGGCGACGAGGAGAACCGTTTGGCGCTCAGAAGTGAACTGGCGGCCATACCAGCCAAGATCGCCGAGATGGACGCGCATCTGGCCGCGGCAAGTGCCGATAGTCTAACCGCCGCAGCCGCGCCCGCTCCGCTTGCAACACAAGAGGACAGGAAGCGGCACGGGGCGTACATCCTCTGGGCGGCAGAGGATATCGCTTGCGGCGAGCGCCGGGAGCTGGGTTCCTACCGAGGATTCGGCCTAAGCATTGCCAAGGAAGCCGAGGGCGAAGACCTCGCAGTGTACGCCGTACTCGACGGGCAAGGGCAGTACAGGGTCAAGCTGGGTGAGAGTGCCGCAGGCGCTATAACCCGTCTGGATAACCGTCTCTCCCGCCTCGCCAAGGACATTGAGGACATGAAAGTCGACAGGGAGGCGCTCATCAATCGTCGCGACGACATCGCCAATTCGCTGGGTACCCCCGAGAGCTACAGCTCTCAGATAAAGGCCAAACAGCTCAAGCTGGACGAGCTGGATACACAGATACAGGAAGGTGCGTGATCCAGATGAAGAAGGATGCCAATACAGGCGTTGCCCTGCAGGCAGCCATCAGTTCGGTCGCTGACCTCTATGTTGGCGCTCTCAATCAGGGGCTCTCGCCATCCAACTTACCTCCGTTCATGCTTTGGGGGCCGCCGGGGGTCGGCAAGTCGCAGGGCGTGAGGCAGATCGCGCTCGACGTTGGGAAGCGCACTGGCAGGAAGGCCGTAGTCACCGACGTGCGTCTGATGCTCTTCAATCCCGTAGACCTGCGTGGCATACCGGTGGCCAATGCCGAGCGTACGCTAGCGGTTTGGCTCAAGCCGGAGGTTTTTGATATGGACGCCGACGACGGCATCGTCAACGTCCTGTTTTTGGACGAGATCAGTGCCGCACCACCGTCCGTGCAGGCCACGGCCTACCAGATCACCTTGGATCGCCGCATCGGCGAACATAGGCTGCCAGATAACTGCATCGTCATAGCAGCAGGCAACCGTGTGACCGACCGCTCGGTGGCCTACAAAATGCCCAAGGCACTCGCGAACCGGCTTTGCCACATCGACGTGCGTGCGGACCACAGGACGTGGAAGGCTTGGGCTGTGCGATCTGGCATAGACCCCCGCATCCTGGGCTTCTTGGAGTTTCAGCCAGACCGGCTCATGCGTTTTGACACTGCGACAGACGACCATGCCTTCGCCACGCCACGCTCTTGGGAGATGCTCAGCCGCGTGCTCGACTGCCTCACTGGCGATGACAGCGGGCTATTTCTACTGACGTCGGGCTGTGTTGGCGAGGGGGTGGCTACGGAGTTCCTCACCTGGATTGATGTTTATGATAGTCTGCCCGACATTGCTGCCATCTTTGACGGCAAGGATGTTGAGGTGCCCAAATCGACTGACGCCTTATATGCGCTCGTTTCCTCGATGGTTGCCTACGCCAGGGACAACCTGGATGATGAATGGCGCATCGAACGCTCAATAGCCTACGGGACACGCCTGCCAGTGGATTATACGGTTGTACTCTTCCGCGATTACCAATCTATCAGTGAGCAGTCTAAGCGTTTGCTCATGCGCTCAGAAGCTCTCAACGAC
This sequence comes from Coriobacteriales bacterium, assembly GCA_031268525.1. GTDB lineage: Bacteria > Actinomycetota > Coriobacteriia > Coriobacteriales > UBA8131 > JAIRXA01. The sequence goes on from JAIRXA010000085.1 coordinate 20,966, forward strand.
TGGAGCATAGCACACGGGAGATTCTTTAATGATATCTGATGACGGATACGCGCGCAGAGCTGCGGATCGGCTCCTGCGCTCGCGCACGCGCCTGCTGCTCGACCATGGTTTCTTTGGACTACTGCTGATGCACATGCACTTCGCCCTGGACGATACATTCGGCATGGCGGCGACAGACGGCGACTTCATCTACTTCTCCCCAGAGTTTCTGGCAAACATCAGCGACGAGGAGTTGGACTTCATCATGATGCACGAGGTGATGCATACAGCGCTTGCCCACACCTCGCGTGTCAGCGAGCGGGACAGTTTCGCCTTCAACGTGGCCTGCGACATCGTGGTTAACTCTATCATCATCAAGGAGATGGGAAGGGGGTCGTTCTCGCTCGAGAAGTATGGCCCAGCCATGCACCTGGCGCCCAGTGGCAGGGAGGGTTATCTCTACTCCGCTGAGGAGGTCTACGAGATGCTTGGTAAATACAAATTACAGTGCGACCAGGCCTCTGATGGAGCAGGAGGAGGCACAGCGAAAGGCAAAGGTGCGGCCAGTGGCAGGCGTGAAGCGAACGGCAGAGGTACGGCCAGTGGCAGGCGTGAAACGAACGACAGAGGCGAGATACTTGATGACCACTCGCGCTGGGGCAAGCATGCTGGTGACGACAGGCATCAGGCGACTTGGCGGCAGCGCATCCTGGCTGCTGCAAAGGCTATGGAGCGCAGGGAACGGGATTGCGGCAGGCTCCCGCTGTTCGCTGAGAGGCTTGTCAGGGAGCTTGCGGAGTCAAAGGTGGACTGGCGCTCCGTACTTCAGAATTTCATTCAGGAGGAGGTCTTCGACTACGGCTTCCAGCCACCGGACAAGCGCTACCAGGATGGCGACTTCCTGCTGCCAGACTTCAACGATAAGCGCAACGTGCTACACAACGTCATGTTCTACGTCGATGCTTCCGGGTCGGTATCCAACCAGGAACTTGTCGAAGCCATGAGCGAGGTCGTCGGGGCGGTCGAGCAGTTCGGCGGCTGCCTGACTGGCTACGTCTCCTTCTTTGACGCGAAGGTTGGCAAGCCCCTGCCATTCGATGATGTGTCCGACCTTAACAGAGCTGCCGTGTGCGGCGGTGGCGGCACCAGCTTCCAGACCGTGTTCGATAGCCTCCAAGGTTTTGCCAAAGACAACCCCGTCTCCTGCGCCATAGTACTCACAGATGGCTATGCGCCCTACCCTGCAGAGAGTGCAGCGGCAGATATACCGATACTCTGGCTCATCAACAACGAGAAGAAGACCCCTCCTTGGGGACTGGTAGTGAGGATGGATTAAGCAGACAGATGAAGAACTCGGATTACTCTACTGTTTTGCTGGGCTTCGCCAGCACATCATTGAGGCCAATGTAGCCTCTGGAGAAAGCCAAGAGCTTGAGACTGTATGTATCCATCAGCTTGTTTGAGTAGGAGACGATCTCATCAATTATCTCAGCTGTAACTACCATGTCCTTATAGCGTGAACTGTTGCGATAGATAATCTCACGCATCTCCGTCACCACCGAAAACGAGCCACTGAGCAAAGTCGTGTTGATGAGACAGCACGCCCACATGGCTTCTTCCAGTTTTTCTGTCGGGAGGCTGAATGGCAGGAAGCTAGCGACGGTGATCCGCTCGCCTTTTCCGTTTGTTTCTATAAAGAAGCAGGCGTCCAGGTCTTTACCTCTGATGTTGTAGTGGATGGTGAGCTCTTTGTCGTCGGCCTCATAATGCCAGCCGCGTTTGTCAAAATAACTCTTAATCGTCGCGTACGTTGCTGTTGCGTTTGATGTCTTGGTCTTGTCTCCCATGGTTAATCCTCCCGAGTATTCATCCAAAGGCCGATCAGTCCTTTGGTGTCTATTTCGCCTTTGTTCAACGCTTCGAAGTGAGGGTAGAGATCATCCACTGTGCGAAGCGTGCTGTAGAGCATCACACCAAACAGCTTGTTCCCTGGTAGGCTGCTACGGTAGTAGGCGGAGGAAACATAGTCCAGCCTGTCACGCTCTGGGTCAAAAATAAAGCATCCGACCGACAGATACTGGTTTATTTCGTTTATGCATCTTAGGAATTCGCTGCCTTGGGCTGCGTCGATAGCAAGTATTACCTTTGCGACTATTCGCAGACATCCAGACTGAGGAATTACCCTGAAACAAACAGGCACTCTCGTGCTCCTGAACTTGATAGCTGTGGTAATGGTGCGTTTTTCATCATCGCTGGAGTACAGCAATTCCTCATTGTCAAGAAAAGCGCAGAGTTTGCCAAAAATCAATTCAGCCTGCCCCAACTCATCCAAGCCGTCCATGTCAGCTCGCTCCAAGAGTTTGCGCCGCGCGGCATCTTCTGAAGCAATCTTCTCAAGTATTGCGGCACTGCGCTCCGTCAACTCCTTCTTAATCTCGCCGAAGACAGCAGCTACCACCATGCGATAGTCCGGGCAATTTCTCGCAAGCCACATCATTGCGCCGAACTCGCTCATTATGGCCTCCGAATCCAAGCTCTGGCCATGCGAGGCTCTGTTCTCGTAGAAGCGCTCGAGCGTCTGACGGTTCTCGGGTATGTCGAGAGGGAAGTTACGACTCAGCCATCCGCGCATTATCTCGGTGTCTTTGTCTACAAACGCCCCAAACTCATCGATTATCTCATCGCTCAGGCCTTCGGTTATCTTTTTTCCAACGCGCATCTCCAAATCGGCATATAGGTCCGAAATGAACCGAGTCTTCCGTTTTTCCGGCATCGAGCCAAGCCCTATCTCTTCGAGAAAGTCGTTGTCTAGTTTGAGCTTATCCATTATCATGCCTTCTTTCTGCTCTTACCCTTGCGGCCAGTTTTTCCGTCAGTTTTGTCTCCGGGCTGGTTGGGCTGGTCGCCTCCCGGCTTCTCAGTTTGCGCAGCGCTGGTCTTCTGCGTTTTCTTATGCCTCACATCCTGCCGCTTCGCTTCTAAAAACGACAAGTCGTCCCATGAGATCGAGGTGGTGCTGTCAGCCTGTTGAGACTTTGGCTCCACCTTGGCTTCTTTGTCTTGAGCAGGCGGGGTTTTACTCTCTGGTGCAGTCATGCTGGCAAGCATGTCTGCAAGTTCTTGGACGGTGCCCGTATCAGTACCACTGCCCTCGATTTGTGCGCGGACGGTCTCTATTTTCTTCTTTTGGCTCTGCTTGGGCTTGGCACTTTTTGTATCGACCTCTTTGCCATCCCTCCGCCGCCAGATGCCCTCTTCTACCATGCGTTTGCGTATCTGTGTCGCCGTGGTGTCATCTTGCGCTTTTGGCGCAAGTGGTACAGAGACGACAACGGGCTTAAGCTCCCTGTTGTCGAACAAGAGCCTGACCATCGCTTTGTAGCGCCCGATGTGGCGCACAGAGTCGATGTCGATGTCAAACTGGTCGGCAATCACTCGTGCATCATTGGCTCCCACCCTGAAGCAGGCGATGGTGCCAACGTTGCCGAGGACGGCCTCCAGGAGAGAATGGTCCTGGCTTCCGGTGTGTAGATTAAAACGGATCAGCTGGCGGATGTTCTGGTTTGCGAGGATAAAGCCGCAGCCGAACTTGCGTGCCTCAGCCAACAACACAGCGAAGTCTGGGGTTGCGAAACGCTGGAACTCGTCGATGTACACGTAGTGCTTACGCAATGGTTCGTCGCCTTTGAGGCACCGCTTCATGATGGCGTTCTTGATAAGCGCTACAAAATACGAGCCTATGAAGTCCGCTACACTGGTGCCAACGAGAGCCTCGGGTATCTTAACGATGAGTATCTTGCCGTTCTCGATAATCTCCTCAATGTCGATAGTTGTCTTGCCGCCGCCGAGAAAGAAGCGCAGCGTGGGGTCGGACACCCACTCGTGTATTTTAGAGAGGAACCAATGGATGGTGGAATCCCAATCGCTGTCACGACGGGAGCGTTTCTCCAGGTTCCACTGTTCAACCAGACGCGTGCTCTTGATGGACTTCAGCGCATCGCCCAGATGGGCATCGTTGATGCTCAGAGCTTCAACCTCGGTAATGCTGCGCTCGAATGGATAGCCGGGGTCCATGATGGTCTCCAGGCGCAAGCGCATAAGCTCTTCGCCACGAGGGCCGTAGTAACCTTCTGGCATCCTGCTGGATATCAGGGCGTTGAGGGTTTGCACAACAAGTGTCTTTTTTGCTTCATCGTTACAGTCAGCGTTCAAGAGATTGATTATCGGAAGGTACTCAGTGTTGGAGAAGTCCGCCAACACTACGTCATTGAGGCGGTTTGGTGGAATTTTGGCCAATATCCTGTCGGCGGTCTTGCCGTGGGGGTCAATGAACGTAATCCCGTTGCCTTGGTTGATATCCTGCATTCCTGCATACTCAAACAAGTTGCTTTTGCCAGTTCCGGTCTTCCCAAAAAACCATGTTTGCTGCAATCTGTCTTCGGGAAACTGCCTGCATTCCAGAATCTCTCCATGACTGAGGTAGTGCCCCAGGCTGACTCCCAAATCCAGGGTGTCCAACTCGTTTTTGAGATTGGAGTCCAGATTATAGCTGTCGCTTGTTTCTTTGCGATTCACTCTCTTGCCGCCTCTCCTGCTGATCTCTGAGTCGTTGATGAGTATTGTTTCAAAATCCCTCATTGCGACGGAATTTCTGATGCTTTTCTGCCATGTACCTGCTTATCTCGATAATTCGGCTATACTATTCCATTGAAGGCAAGCACACGGTCATGCATGTAGCATTTTCATGTTTTCACGTCTGGTGCTTTCGGAATGTAGATGAGTTAAACGAATTGAAGAAGGCGTACCAATCGGAGGGCCGGGGAAATGCCGAACGAAGAACGTGCAGAATCATTACAGAACCCGAATGACAACAATCCTGAAGCCAACGCGCTTGAATTCGAAGAAGCCGATCTGCCGGGAGCGCCAGGCGGAGAGGCGTATTTCAGAAAGTCCTTTGATAGGATGGGGAATCCGACGCAGGCAGCCATGCGTAGCCAGTATGAAGAAGCTTTCACAACCCCCGAAGAAACCCTCGAGTGGTTAGAGGGACTACCTACCAGGGGGCACAATGCTTCAGAGAAGATGAAAGAGCTCGTTAATGAGAAACACTCAACTCTCTTTACTGCCATAGAACTCGCGTGCAAAAACGATAACGCCGCCTATGTTGAGACTCTCGTCGCATTGATCAGGGCTACAGCAGGGAATGACACGGCGGACGCAATGCGAGCAAACATTAGGAACTGGATTGCCGGAGAGAGTTGTCCCACCATAGAAACTCAGGCTTTCATACTCTGCTTCGCATTGCAGCTGGACGCCCTTGAGGCACAGGACTTCCTACAAAAAGCCTGCTATATGAATGTCTATAACTTCAGGAAGACGAAGCACATTTTTTACAGCCTTGGCCTTCAGTTTGGGCTAACATACGATGGCACGGAATCAATCCTCATCAGATACCTGCATAAAACCATTTCGGCAGAGCAGAAAGAGGCGCTCCAAAACGGCGAAGCGTTGAAGTATATATTCTCCACCACACAGGGCGATGCGAAGATAAAAAAGTTCTGGGAATTTCTTATCCACAACAAAGATCTATTATCCGATACGTCGCCAGGTGCACATTTTTTGGCGTTATTGCAAGCATTACTGGCGAGTACTCCTCTGGCAAAAGAATGCCTAAAGCAGGTAGATCTCAACGCCGTTGTCGGCAATTCGTCTGAATGGATTGCAGGTTCTGACTTCGATGCGGTTTTCTCCGTAATTGAAGACCAGAAGAGACGGGGCTCGCTCATCCGTTACCTCGACGAGCACTTTCTGCAAGGCCTCTCTCAGTATTGTGGCACACTACCACCGGAGACCGTTGCTGCAGTTTACGAGACTGCCTTTTCAAGAGTGTGGAATAACGCCGACTACATGATAAGAGTATATTACGACCTTGTAGCGCGCGATAACGCGCACAGATACGCGCCGAGAGGCGGGGGTACAACGCGAGCGCACGAGGCTGTCATGGATGTTGTGTTGAGAGGCGAGTATAGAGACCCGGATCTCTACGAAACGATAGACACCATTCGTTACAAGCTGGTAGATTTACGCAACGAGCAGGATGACGTCGCAAGCCTACAAAATGAAATAGATGGCGCCCTGGATGAGATGGCCACACTTATTGGTGGCTTATTGAGGGTGAGTTCGAAGAGCTTCATTGGCTACAGCAAAACTGCATACCAAAGGTACCTCTGGTATAGGATCAGGTTAACAAAGCAGATAATCAGGGAATCCTCGGAAACAACAATGCCCCCGTCACCCGCAGGCGAGAGCATCGACGAGAACACCGTGGACTTGAAAGTCTTAGAAAGCTACGCCGAAGCTCTGCAAGAGCACGGCAAGGTTTCCGACCCCGAATTCGTCTTCAACCTGTATGGTAAATACGCCAACCTCACTCTACGGGCAAATGGCGAGCGACGAGACCGAAGTGAAAAAGAGATTGACATCAAGCTATTGGCACAAGCGGGCATCGAAGAGATGCCTGCAATAAATTATTTCTCGCGGGTACGAAAGAACCCGGCAACGCTTACAACAAGTGAGTGGGGCAGAAGCATTCTCTTTCTTTTCTATTTCTATGGTTTTGTCTCAGATAGCTACATCAGAGAGCTGGCAATAGAAAAGTTTTATGATGAGCACCCAGGGCTGGCAGGAGCAGAGGGCATTAGTCACGAGAATTATCTTTCATTTTATTATGGACTCTGCAAACTTGCCTATGATTGTGGCCTTGCGATACCGTATCCGAGAAGGCGATTTGACGCACTGCTACTGAGGGCAGCTGCAGAGCTGGATAACCGGAACAATGGCGATGACCAGCCGCTGGTGTACTTTGGTGAGCTTATTGAGTACGTTTACGATACTGATTCGGAGCGATATGATGCCTGAAAATCGTCATGAGACAGCACAGGCACTGGGCGAAGTGGCCGTAGACAGCTACGAAGCGAACCCCTCTCTGCGCTTCGACAGCATAAAACAAGACTACTGGAAACGGGAGAGCCTGTTTTCGTTTGCGCGGGAAAAGTATCCAGATACAGACCTCTATAACTACTCTGTCGATGTTGAACGGAACATCAGAATTGATCCCATCAGGGCAGCAAGTAGTCTACGCTTGGCGCTTGAAACATTTGTCGCGATTATTCTTAAGGACAATAACATCTCCGTATCAATAAACTATTCATTTAACAATCTGTTTGAGAAGTTAAAGGACGCACTGCACTTAGATGTGAGAGCGCAGGGTTTCTTGCATAGGATGAAAGAGGGGCAAAAGAAAACGATAAATTGGCCAGATGAGTATAACAGCAATTTTAAGCGCCTGAGAGCATTGACGAACGCAGCACATCATATTGAGGACACCAAAAAAGACACCGATGCGAAATTGATGACCGAGCAGAATGTGGCGTATGCTGCGCGCGTATATTACTTGGAATTATGCAAATACGCACAACTTTATCCTGTGAACGCTATCTCATGGCCAATCGGTGACTTCTACGAACTCAAGAAACTTGCCAAGAATGCAGCGCCTTTAAACAGAATAGAAGTCCTGTCTGCCAAAAGGAGTATTTCTGCGCCTGGTTTAGATTCTCATGCGATTCTTTACGTGTATTCCCATAGAGGAGAGGGGCTGAGCGACGGCATCATCAACCGCCAGGGAATTGTCAAGGATATTGAGCGGAGCTCCGGGCTTAACCCCATTGTACCAAACGTAGAGGTTGTGGCCGACACATACGATAGCAAGATACTGGCATATACCTTCGCCACGGAACCAATTGTGCTCTTGCCCGACAGCTTTGACTTGGAGCTTTCAGACGCCGAATACTGTGAGTTATTCACGAGAATTGCTGCAGGACTCGCGGCTCTGCAGGATTCGTCGCCCCCGGTTTTTCATCGAGCGATATCTCGATATGCTGTGGTTTTTGAAAAGACTTCAGCCGGACGCTATCTGCCAAAGTTGATCAATTTCAACCTTGCGAAAGTCGAGGGGTTGGCAGGAACTGTAGGGCCAGATCTGAAGGGAGTTCTTATTTCTAACGCATATAAACCACCTGAACTGCACCTTGATACTTCTTGCACGGATGAGATGGGCCAAAGTAAGCTAAATGTCGATTGGGGCAAATACGATGTTTACGCCTTAGGAGTTCTCTTTCTTGACGTTCTTAACAGGCTTACGGGTACCGTTACCTTGGCTCAGGCAAAGAAGCTCCATCCTCCTGCAGCGGATGGATTATCAGAGGACTTCTATTACTTACTTGAGAAGATGGTTGATCCTGCACCGGAGAATCGGCCAAATATGACGATGGTAGCCAAGCAATTGGCTCAGCCCTGAAAGCCTGTGATTATTGTGAGCCATTCGACATCCTCATACTTCATTGTCGGCGACTCCCGCCAAGGCCAAGAACTGAGCTCCAAAACGCCGCCCCTCAATCTTGACGGTACTGAGGTGCAGATAGGTGGGCTGATCGGCGTTGGCACAAGCTGCCTGGCATACGACGGTAAGACCGTTGGTTTGAGCGAGCGCGTGGTGGTCAAGGAGTGGTTTCCCCGTGATCTCGCCGCCTGCAAAGCCCTGAAGCGCGATACGTCTTCTTCCTGCCTTATCGCCGACGCAGAAGTGATGAAGGACATCGAAGGCGATGAGCTCCGGAAAGGATTCGAAAAGAGCTTCATCAAGTGGCTTGAATACCAGAGAGAAGCCCCCCGTTTTACCCTCTGGCCGGAGCTGCACCCCCTTGGTGATACGGTCTACCTCCTGACAAAGCTCGGAGGGGAGGGTATGTCGCTGTCACAGTCCCGCGCGGACCTCCTGAAAAAGGATTGTTCGCGCGAATCCCTGTGCTCGGTGCTCGAAGTTACGATTTCCCTCCTCAACAGGCTGCAGCCCTTGCACACGGCCGGACTCCTGTACATCGACGTCAAACCCGAAAACATCCTGCTGTTCAGCACAGACAAGACGCCTGGCGAGAGCAGGGCGGTGGCCCTGTTCGACTTTGACTCCACGGCGAGCCTCACCGATATACAGAATGGGTCTGTCATCCTCCGTCCCACGGCAGGGTGGGCACCCCACGAAGCTTGGGAGCCGACCCAGCCCGAGAGCGTGAACTTCTGCACAGACCTATACGGCGTGGGGCGCGTCCTGCTGTGGTTATTGGGTGTGGAGCCGTCAGCAGACGGAGCGGACTGCCTTGGCGAGAACTTTATACGGACGAACATCGGGGCTTACCTCGGTCGGTTTGCCAGCACCGAGTTTTCTACGAGTGCCTGCAACACCATAATTGTGGCCTTGGCGAAGGTGTTGGCAAATGCGCTACGGCACGACACCAAAAAGCGCTATCAGAGCATCGCTGAGATGCGTGCGGCCCTGATAGCCGTCCGTGAAGGCTTGGGAACGTACCATGCCGAACCTGAGCCCAACGATGATGAGCTGCATGAGTTTAAAAGGCGCTTTGACAACATGGAGGAATTAATCCGCACTGCATTCGATAATGTCAGTCGGCAGCTCCAAAAGAGCACGACAGAGATTATTCAAGAAGTACAAAAGACGCCGGAACAGGCGTATCAGGGGGCATATCAGGGGGCAATCGATGCGGGGAAAGCAACTTCTGGCCATGGCGATCTCGACACGCAAGCCCCCGATAAAAAGAGCTCGTTGCGGGTGGAAGCATCTGGCAACGGACTTGCTATACAGATTGAGGTAACAGATTCCGGCAATGACAGCACCCCCGGAAAGCCCGAAGAAAATACTGACCCGCCCAAAGCGGACCTCCCAACTGCTCTTCCAGAAAGGCCTTATCCCGCCTTGGACGAAAAAACTAATGAGCGCATATCGTCACTGATTAACAGCTTGGGTCAACACAGTGACGATTCGGATCCTGCTGCATCGTTGACAATTGAACTGCTTGACCAGAGAGTTGCGAACGACGAATCGACTACGGCTCTTCAGGAATGGGTAGCTATCTATCTGTAGCCAAGCAGTATTGCTGAAATAATCGGATGTTCAAGGCTAAGAAGGTTGGCGATTTCCACCCTTGCCTCCAGCACGTCTCCAACCCACAGGCTTTTTAGCCCAAAGCCTGTTGCTGCAAGAAGCGCATTTTCAATCGCGGCGCCAATTGAAAGCAGGTCTGCTGGATGCGAGTCCTTGCCCACTCCTGTGGTTTGAGAGTCGCATGCTATCAACACAACAGGGGCCTGTACTATTGCATCTGCACTTTTCTCTACCCCATCGCGAATAGAACTCGCATTCGTAGGTGTCCGTGCTGCTTCATAGAGAATATGTGCGATTGCAACCTTAATCGACTGATCAGTTATTACCACAAACGACCAGGGCTTCCTGTCTTTGGCAGATGGTGCCTTGTCGGCAAACTCGATAATGCTTTTGATACTACGATTATCTAGACTCCTTGAGTTAAATCTACGTGTGCTTTTGCGAGTGGCAATGGCGTCAAAAACGCTCATGTCAGAAGATTGGTCTCGCTCGCTATCATTTTTGTCGCATGATGTCTTCAAGAGTTCCTCGCAGGAGTCTGCTCACGTCGTTCCAACTCGTCTTTTGCTGCTGTGCTTCGATAATCCACCTTGAGATCGATATCGCGTAATTGCGGCAACTCGTCAATGTGCAACCCGGGTCTCTCGTTGTTGTTTCTTGCTGGGTTCTGGTCTGTTTCATTCAACATTTGGACTTTAAAGTCCTCTTGCGGAGAAACTGAAGTAAGGCCGTGAACGAGACAGAACGCGAACTCAACAAAACCTTTTAGCTTGTCCCCAAACCAAGGATTAATGAGTTTAGAACTATCGATATGAACAGCAAAGGCATCTTCGCCACAACCGTGCGCATTATTGTGAGCGCCTATTCCAACGGGTCTGGATACCGTCAAGCCTCGTATTGCACATTCAAAAATGTAAAGCGAGAGGGTGTTTTGCTCTACAAAATCCACTGATGAGCCAGCCACAAAAGCCATGGCCAGAGAGTGTGGGTTTTTGGTAGCGGACCCTGCATCTGAAGCCATGAATTTGCAATCTCGTATCATCAGAGATGAAACACGCCCACCGAGAAGAAGCATCCCTCCCGTTTGGCTGCGAACAGTTCCAGCATTAGGATCGATTTGTTGTGAGGGAATGGCTGCAACTCCTGATGTCAAGGAATAGAGGAGCATGGATGCCGCACTGTCCTTGTGAATCCCGCGATAATAATAAAGTGGCTCCATAGTCTTCTCGTCTGCTGGAACATAAAAGGATGGCAGGCCGTTTTCGCGCATGTCCTGGATGCCTTCCTCGGAGAAACTGCCTGTCACATCATCTGTGTCGACCTCGCCGAGGATCGTACAATGATCAAATACAGCGCCATCCAAGAGACAATTGACAAAGACCACTCCTTCAAAACAACAATCATGGAACTTTGACGAGCTGAAATCACAGTTTGTGAATATTGTGTTGCGGAAAACAGCGCCTACAAATTCCGATAAGCGCCACCTCAGGTTAACCAGATGTGTCGTCTTGCCGTTATCTGAGCAAAACACATCAAACGTCTTGCTGAGGTCGCCTTGATTGAAACGCCCCCATACTCTACGTTCACCAAGCATTGCAGTAAATGAAGCAATATCAATGCTTGGGTCAACGTCTGGATTATTGTTTCTGCTCCAAGCTGTTAAGGCTCGCCCTAACCCATCATGCGCAAAACGGACCGTTGGACTCTCTTTGCCGGTGACAAGGCAGATTTTGGTCTCTTTAAGCCATAGTGCAGCAAACACAAAGCCTTTAATTTGCTCAATTAATACAGAGCGTGGGTCACAGGCAAACATTGCTCCTGACGAAACATCATAGGGGTCCTCGAGCCAAGGCACACGATCTATGCCTGTGAGTTGTGCCGCTTCTTTTGGTAAGGCTTCTCCCATCGCGCCCAAAACAGTCTCTTGACCAGCGCTGAGCAGGAGGGAGCTTGCTCTTTGTTTTGCGCTAGGGGCATCAACATCTTCCATCTCTCTAAGGGCGTCGTCCCATATGGTTTTGAGTATGTCTTGCCACTTTTGGACAGCCTCATCGGAGCCGTCTGGCGTTCTTGAAAGTAGAGCGATTTCCTTGCCATAAGAGTCCCTGAACAATTTGTTAAGCTCAACGGATCGCTTATAGTCATCACTCTTGAGGGGTTGCGTTATTCTCCTCAAATGCTCGCGAACCATTGGTTCAACGGTACCAACGCTGATATCGGGGATATCCTTCGCGGCAAGCGCACAGTGTTGTAACTTCTGATCTATGGTGGCAGAGAATCCTGCACCCGAAATGTGTTCAGCAAATGATGTCAGCTTGGTAGCCATCTCATCAAAACTGTCTTGCGAATCTATGACCATATCGAAGAAGCCATCAATATCATGTGCGATTGATTCTCGAAGACCGTCGCGCTCATCGCGTACTGTTTTTACCTGCAAAGCGTTTGGGCTTTTTTCGATGGCCTGACGCACCGACGACAAACTGAGCCACCAGGAGAAGTCTTCAAACTCATCAAGACTGCCCTGAGAATTGATGGCCCTGTCGAAAAAGTCATCAAAACAATAAAGTGCTAAATGGAGCAGATGTTCTCTTGTTATTATTGTTCGCGTATTTTCAAAACGTTTATTGGCAGTCCAATAGAGAGCGTACAGTACTGCCTGTAGGCTGAGCAGCCAAGAAGAGTCCATCAGCTTTTCTGAGTTGTAAAATGTTTTAAAAAGCACATTCGCAACATCCCCTTCTGTTGCAAGCTCACCAGCACTATCCCTATCCTGCCCTACTTTATCAGGAGTCCCCAATGCGCCACTATTATTAATAATCCTCTCGATTGCATTTTTATCGGTAATGGGAAAGAGCCGAAACGTATCGAAGCTGCAGGCCCTCAGTTTTGCCATGATGTCCTTCAGCTTATAGTCGTATTCAGAGCGTAGAGACACAACGATCTTCAAGCTGAAATTTCGATTGATATACGACAGCCAGTCAGAAAACAGATCTACCTCTCTTATGGTAGAGTGTCTGATGAACTCCTCAAATTGATCGAGAATCAATACGGGTATCCCCTCAAAATCGCAAAGCGTTCTGGCAAGCCCGTACTTTGGGTCCTTGCCCATCTCGTCTGTCAGCCATCTTCTATTTTCCTCATTAAACTGCCCAAGAAAAATGCTCTCGATATAGTGCTCAAACCCTTCGCTCCTTATTTTCTGTATCTCTTCGCGCCCTCCCCAATTGGAACAGAAAAATGGGACAAACTGGTATTTTTCCATCACAGTGCGCAAACCAACTTGAAGAAACGACGATTTTCCGACGCCTGATTCGCCATGAAGTACAACAAGACTGTTGTCATCCAGAGAATACATAAATTTATCGAGGTCGTTACCGCGGCCCTCAAACGGCTTACCTTCCTCGTAATCCTTCAGGTCCAAGGGTCTTGGACCTGGCCATGGACACTCAGATTCAATGCAGTTAACAGCGTCGCGCCACAGCTGCAGTGGGCTGCTTGTGCAATCAGACATTTTAGCGCTCCTTACTCGAACAGCTGGCAAAGGGACTATAGTTCACAATAGTCCAATTGCCCTCGTCGGCATCAGAAACAGCCGCCTCCAGGTGCTCAATATAGTGTTCTATTGCTGGCGTAAACTCGTTAGTATTGCTTTCAACGGTGTCGAGCTCCGACCAGCGTAGTAATTCGGTAGCTCGAGGTGAGAGATCGCTATTGTTGATCACCACCCCGATTTTTGTCGGCCCGAGGTAGTTATTCTTCCTCAGCATTGGAGTAATCAGTTGGGAGATGAAGATCGGAAG
>JAIRXA010000057.1 GCA_031268525.1 Coriobacteriales bacterium
ATACCCATAGCATCTATCGCAAGCTCCTCATCCACTCTCAACAGGAGCTCATCGAGTTGTTTGAGCGTCAGTTTCACCGATTCGACGACGTGCAGGCATCTGTTTTTGAGGAGCTTCCCGACTCGCCGAAGAAATAAGGGGCTGCCCGGCAAGAGACTCCCTCCCCTCTTTGCGCCGCTTTCTTTTGTCCCGGTGGGGTGTACAGCGTACTTCTGTCCCAGCACACTTTTGCCTCAGTGCACTTTTGTCCCAGCGCACTTTTGTCTCAGCGCACTTTTGCCCCCGGCGCACACAGCACAAAATCTCACCCCAGAGGGTGAAACGGCTTAACCGTGCCGCTTCCCCCAAGTCAGAGGTACTTCTCGACCACTCCCTACCCTATCGTAGGGGAGGTAATGGCTGGTTTGATCTAAGGAGGAATCACAATGTCAGAGCACAGAGAAAGAAGCAATGAACGCGTTTTGGAGAAGGCTGAGACGGGTGTGTCGCGTCGTGCATTTCTTGTGGGAGGCGCAGCCGCAGGCGCACTCGCACTGGCGGGCAGTGCCCTCGGGTGTACCCCAAAAGAACCCACGGGTGATGGAGGCCCCACCGAACCGTCGGACCCGACCACTACTCCAGTGGTACCTGCGAATATCGATGCTGAGTACACGAGCGATCTGCTCATCATTGGCGTTGGTGGCTCAGGCATGACCTGCTGCGTGCAGGCATCGCTGAACGGCACCGACTACATCGCACTGGAGAAATCCACCATTGTCGGCGGCAACGCAAACTTTGTTGAAGGTATGTTTGGTATCGGCTCAAAATTCCAAAGGGAACTCGGTATCGATGTGACAGCTGCTCAAATTATCGAAGCCGAAATGCAGCGCGGTCAGTACCGCCAAAACGGTTCCATGTGGCTTGATCTCTGCAACAAAAGCGCCGAAAACATCGACTGGTGCCTAGAGCAGGGAGTTTTGTACAGCGGGGTTATAGATAGCTATTATGGCGGTCTTTACCCCACATTCCATTGGTTTAAGGACAATAAATGCAGAGTTGGTTTTGTCGAGCCGATGACAAAACGACTTGAGGAACTGAACGCTCCCATTCACTACGAGACTGCAGCAAGCTCATTGATCGTCGAGGATGGCAAAGTCGTCGGAGCCTATGCTGAAGGCCCTGAGGGCGTTATCAAATACAATGCGAAAGCTGTTGTTCTCGCAGGTGGAGGCTTTGGTGGCAATCCTGAAGTTATCGCAAAGCAGGGGTGGAACACTGAGGGGATTTTCTTCCCTGGCTCCTCCAATGCAGCTGGCGACGGCTGGCGCATGGCGACCGAAGCTGGCGCCAAAGATATGCTCGATGATGCCGCCCAGAGCATCCTCTACAATATCCAGGCATTCCCCACCATCGACTTTGCCAACGACGCGGGCAACCTGATCAATGGCTATTTTGGCATTGCGGCTGGCGGCCCTATGCTTTGGGTCAATGAGTATGGCGATCGCTACGCTCGCGAAAACCTGACCGCCGACAATCTCGTGCTGCAATGCATCCCCGGTAAGGTGAATAAGGCCAACTATGCAATTTTTGATCAGGCAATTCTAGACAAGAACTTTGCCAACACTCCTGAGTATAAGCAGATGTTTGAGGATTCCCTTGCAAGCAATAACGGCGACAGTCTCTATGCAGCCAACAGCATCGAGGAGCTCGCGGGCTTTTTCCAGATTGACCCTGCGGCCCTCAAAGCGTCCGTTGATCGCTACAATGAGCTTGCCACAAAAGGCATTGATGAGGACTTCGGCAAGCCAGGCGAGCTGATGGAGCCTATCGTGGCCGGCCCCTACTACATCGCCAAACTGACCTACAGTTTCTTCTTCAGCGTTGGCGGATTCCTCGTCAATCGCAAGCGTCAGGTCCTCGATGTGGACAGAAACCCGATCCCTGGCCTCTACGCCATCGGCAATGACGGAAACAACAACTATCGCCACGTTTATACCATCAATATGCCCGGAACCGCTTTTGGCAATCAGGTCAATTCCGGTCGCGAAGCAGCTAATTTTGTTCAGGAGTTCCTGAAGGCGTAGAACCTCTGACAAGCCGCCACAAAAGGTTTTGTGTTTTCTACAGAAAAGCCCGGGCCCCCAAGCTCGGGCTTTTCTGCGGCATGCCAAGATTTAAGCATCGTCAACTTCGATCAGATCATGAAACTCCATGTTGCGGCCTGCGTCCGCATCGGCTGCGGCTTGCCTCAAATGTCCCCTATTCTTTTCGCTGTAAAACGGATCAGCAGAAACCTCAAAAGGGATACGTCTCTCACGGGTCATTTTTTTTGCATAAATGGTAAAGGCCGTGGTCATGTTCATGCCCAAATCGGTGCAGACCCGCTCCATATCCCTTTTCAGGTCTTCCTCCATACGAAAGTTAACCAAGGTCTGACCCATGAGTGCCTCGCTTTCTCTATAAAGACAATATAAAGACATTGTATTTATAATTTCTCCCTTGTCAATGCTTAGGGCGGTGCAGCCGTGGCCTCTTTCGGGCTCGGGCTTCTGCTCCACTCAATCCCTTACAAAGTCGGGGCACTCTGCATCGCGCTTGGCGATCCTTTGTTTGAGCTTGTAGGCCTCAAGGCTCATCAGGGTCGCAGCAGTCACCACCGAAAGCAGGTCGGAGGCGGGATAACTGTAATACAGCGACTCCAATGGTGAGATCGCAGCAAACATCATTGGCACGACAATGGGCGCGATCAACATCAGTGGTGTGAGGTAGAGCACCGAGCGCGTGAGCGCCAGAATGATCGACTTGCCCGGTTGCCCCGTCGACTGGAAGTAGTTGGTTGCAATCAGCTGCAGACCAATGATGGGCATCAGGAACATCTGCGCACGCATCCCCAGCACCGAGAAGTCTACGAGGTGCTCTTCGATATTGAAAATCGAGACGATCTGCGCAGGAAACAGCATCACAATCACCCAGAAGGAAAAACCAATGATGCTGACCCAGATGAAAGACTGCACGAAGGCTTTGCGTACGCGCTCAAACTTGCGTGCCCCGAAGTTGTAGCCAAAGATTGGCTGCACGGCAATAGCCACGCCAAGAATCGGAAAAAAGATAAGCATCCCCACTCTGCCGACCAGCCCAAAGGCGGCAAGCGCACCGGACGCTCCGATCAGCGCATCAGCCCCACCATAGAGCTTCAGCAGATTGTTGAGCACGAAGGCATTGGCAGACTGCGTGAGTTGCAGGATGAAAGGTGCAGCTCCAAGCGCCAGAATGCCCTTGCTCAGCGCAAGGCGCAATCTGAGCGTGTCTTTACGGAGCTTGAAAGGTGATTTTGGTGAGAAGGTAAAGAACCACATGACCAACGCGCAACTCACACCTTGCCCAAGAACGGTCGCCAGAGCAGAGCCCTCGACCCCCCAGCCCATGATGATGACGAACAGATAGTTGAGAATAATGCACACGATCGTGCCGGCAAGCATCGTCCACAACGCCCGATTGGGGTTGCCGGCGGTACGAATGAAGTTGTTGAAGCCCATGCCGAGGAACTGAAAGACAAAGCCCGCCCCAATGATCAGCATGAAGTTGCGGGAATGCTCCCAGATGTCAGGCGTTGCTCCAGAGATCAGCAGAATCGGTTCGATAAAGACAAACAACAAGGTCATCGCCAAAACACAGAAAATCAGACAGAGGGTGAAGGTATTGCCGATGATATGGTTGGCCTCTTCACGCTTGCCTTCCCCCAGCCTGAGCGCAGCCAGAGCATTGCCACCCTGGCCGACCAGCAGCGCAATCGCCATACCGATGACCATGACAGGCATTGCCACAGTACTCACCGCGATCCCGGCGGAGCCCATCGCGTGACCCAAAAAAATCGTGTCTATGAAGTTGTAGAGTCCATTGACAACCAAACCGATGATGGAGGGAATGGAGAACTCCCAGATGAGCCGTGATATTTTCGCGGTCCCCAGACGGTTCACCCGATCTTCGTTGCGCTGTATCTGTTTGTCTTCGATAGCCCTATTATTCAGCATCTGTGGCTGTTGTTCGCTCTGCTCCCGTGTCATTCGCTCCCCATCTGAATCCGATGCTTCTGGTATTCCTCCTCAAAGAGCGCAAAGTCGCAAGCTCCCTGCTCCCAACACTGCAACGTATCAAACAAGCCGTTGATGAGCGCTGCTGCGACCGCCTCGATATCCGTCGTTTCCAGATAACTTGCACCCAAAAAACCGCTGTCGGGCGATGGCAGGACGTTCGCGCCAAGCCCAATGATCCATCCTTGCGACTTCCCGATGTTCTCTACCAGAATACCAACGAGCTTGCCTTTGGGGGTGAGAAGGTCGTTCGGCCATTTTACAGAAATCGGACTGGTCGTGAAGGGCGCCAGCGCCTCACGTGCGGCAAGCGCCACCACGAGCGGCAGAAAACCTATCTGGTCGGGAGTCGCGTTGCTTCGCCACAGAACGGAGAGATAGACGCTCCCCGGCGGTGAAATCCATCGGTGCCCTCGGTTTCCTCGTCCAGCAGTTTGACGCTCGGCGAGAATGACCGTCGGGCGGGCGGGCGACAATTCGCCTGACGCCGCCAGACGCCGCATCTCGTCATTGGTGGAGCCTATCTCCCTCAGGAGGACGAGGTGGCAGTCGTGAGTAATGAGAGGTATGAGGGTGAGGGCGTCTATGGTGTCTGCTCCTGTTGGTGAAGCCCTAGCGCAAAAAGCGGCGCAGGCCCTTTATCAAAACGAAGCCCAGAATGCTATTGAGTACCGCCTTTGCCAGATTGAAGGGCAGGAGTGCTGGCAGGATCATCGCGATGATTGCCTCACGGGGCATACCCGTGTAGATCGGCGTTACCACAAGATTGGCACCAATGGCCACGAGAGTGGTCAGTAACGTGCCAAGTACCAGCCCAAGGATGAGTGCACTCGTGGAAGCCGTTCCTGCAGGACGTCCCTGCCTGTCTGCCTTGCGAACACTGGCTCGATAGATGAGGGCAATCGGAAGCACGTAGGCAATGACTACGCAGGTGTTCATCACTGCGCCCCAGTAATTGCCCGTAAACAATACATGTACCCAGGCGACCAGCATGCCGATCAGGCAGCCGGCTCCCGGCCCGTAGGCAAAGCCGCCCATCAGCGCCGAGAGGGTCGAGGCGTCGTACTTGAGGAACTCGATACCGGGAATGAGCGGGAACTCAATAAGACTCAAGATCACACCAAGCGCGATAAACAGGGCCATTGTCGTCAACTGACGTGTACTCCAGCGGGCGCGTCGAGGTGGTGGCCGATGGCTTGAGGGTGCTTCCTTGGCTGCGCCCAGGTTGGGCGTCGGGTTGGAGGTCGGCGGGTTGGGCGTCGGCGGGTTGGGCGTCGGGTTAGGTGGTGGCAGGTGAAACGGGTCGGCCTGGCCTCTCTTATTGGCCCTCCCCCTGTCGCTCAGATCCTCTGGTATTCCTGTCGTGGTTTCGTGCTCTGGTGTCATCTTCTGCCTCCTTATGGCAAAATGCCCGCATCCTCGTGAGGCTGCGGGCGGCAGTGCCAGAGCGGATCGTCAAAATTTCCGTGGCACGGCACTGCTCTTCCATCCGGACTTTGACCGTCGGTCCCAGAATCGCACTGGATCGACTATGCGCATCGTACGCACGGCTCGTGGACTTGAGGTTCAGCGTTCCAAGAAGTTCCGAGAATACGGACGCATCGCCAATCACCACCGGTGAGGATTTTCGCCTCGCCCTGAACAGTAACGCGGTGAGTATAGCACAGCCGTTATACTATAATTGTCAACAGGTGAATTCAACAGGTGAATTCCAGCAGACAGATTTTGGCTGAATTTTGGCCCCTGACAGCCTTTTTGCCAGACGCGTTTGCCGTTTGTCGCCAGTTCGCCTACCGAGACAACGCGTGTGGCAAGCGCCGTCTTTCAAGACAGGAGGGGATGTGACGAGAGGGGAACTACCACAGGCACGCCAGGCACTGGTCGGTGTCGTTGTGGGCTCGAAGAGCGACCTGGAGGTCATGGCGGACTGCACCGCCCAGCTTGAGGAATTCGATGTGCCCTACGAGCTGGTAATCGCCAGCGCACATCGCAACCCCACAAAGGTACATGACTGGTCCGCAGGCGCGGAGGAACGTGGTATCCGCGTACTCATTGCTGCCGCAGGCAAGGCAGCGCACCTCGCGGGGGTTGTCGCGGCCTTCACGCCGCTGCCAGTCATTGCCGTGCCGATGCGTACGAACGACCTCGGTGGACTCGACTCACTGCTCAGCATGGTGCAGATGCCCACAGGCGTACCTGTGGCAACGGTCGCCATCAATGGAGCAAAAAACGCCGCAATTCTCGCGGTGCAGATACTGGGCGCAGGGGATGCAGTCTGGCGCAAAACAATAGCCAACTATAAAGATAGGATAGCATAATGAGAGCATTGCCGACTCGTAAGCTCGACAAACGTATCACTCGCGTCTGGCGGCTGAGTGCCGTAATCAATGTTGTACTCTGGTCACTTGTCTGCATCGCACCGGTCGCCATCTCTTGGGCAATGGCGACGAACGACAGCAACGCTACGGATCATGAAACTTTCATCTGGCTGAACATTGCCCTGTTTGTCATGGCGGTGTTTGCAGTGATCCTGTTCGTCGTCTTCGTTATCATAGTACCCAAAATTCGTTGGATACAGTGGAGCTTTGAGGTTCTTGAGGAGGAGATTGACATCCACAAGGGGATTTTCTGGCGTAAACGCACCATCATTCCGTTGATTCGCGTTCAGAATGTCGATACGAAGCAGGGCCCGATCATGCGTGCCAATGGACTTGCCTCTTTCACGGTTGCAACCGCCGCTGGCGAACACGAAATACCCGGTCTGGACGTAGCAGAAGCCGACAGGCTGCGAGACCACGTTGCCCTGCTCGCCCGGATTGCCCAGGAGGATGTGTGATGGAACCCTCGCCTGTTCTTGCGCCAAGGGGTGGTATCGCCCCAGGCCCACACCATATCCATCCGGCCTACGTCATCATGAACGCTGTTCGAACAACCTTCGTTGTCGTCTTCGCCGCCTTTATTTCAGGTATTGGGAGCATCCCCACGCTGATAAGCGCGTTGGCGAGGGGCTCGGATCCCCTGCTCGGCATCGTGCTTCTCGCCATAGCGGGCAGCCTCATCGCGTTCCTTGCTCTTACCGTTTTCTTCTCCTGGCTCTCCTATAAGCGCTTTCTGTGGGAAATCACACAAAATGATATCCATGTCTATTCGGGCATCATCTTCAAAAAGCAGGTGCACATCCCCTTCCAGCGGGTGCAGTCCATCGACTTCAAGGCAGGCCTGCTTCAGCGTGTCATCGGGATCGTGACTCTGAAAATCGAGACGGCGGGAGGCGCGGCCAACAAGGGCGTGATCATCCCCGCGCTCAAGCTCGGCGAGGCCGAGGCCCTGCGGTCCGAGGTCTTCCGACTCAAGAAGACGGTTGCCCAGGCGCAGGAGCAGGAAATGCGTGTGCGCATCGCCCAGAAACAGATGGCACACGCTGGCGGTGCCGGTGCCTCGGGAGCTGGTTTCGCGGGTACCGCCTTTGCGGGAGCTGGGGGTGCCCTTCCGCCCGTTGCTGGTGGTGTCCTTCCGCCCGTTGCTGGTGGTGTCCTTCCACCCGTTGCCGGTGGCGTCGGAGTCGTTGGTGCTGCAGGCGCTGGAGCCACTGGTCTCCCTCCCGTTGCCGGTACCGTGGCTACCAACGCTGGCCTTCCTCCCGTTGCCGGTGCTGCAGGCGCTGGTTTCAGCGGAGGCGGGGGTGTTGCCGGAGGCGGGAGCGGTGCCCTCCCTCCAGCCCAAGGCTCCTCAGCAGACCGCTTTGTCAACGAGATCGGGCAGATATCCGATAACTTCCGTGGCGTCTTTGCCGACAGCTACGAAGCAGACGCACCTATCGAATACGAGTACGGTTTGAAGGCCAGAGAATTGCTGTTCTCTGCTATCTCGGGCGATCATAACCTTGTGACACTCGCGGTCATTGTCGGCTTTCTCTCACAGCTGCCGCAGATCATCGATCTTTTTGGCTTCGGCGACGCGGTCATACAATTCGCCATCAGCACGGCTACGCGCCAAGCCCTTCCCTATCTGATCACCGGCGTAGTTTTCGTCGCTTTCATCCTGTATGTCCTGACGATTGTCGCCACGGCAATCAACTATGGTGGCTTCAAGTGTCGACGACGCGGCGGACGCATCGAAGTCGAGCGCGGTCTGCTCGCCAAACAATACAAGAGCGTAGCTATCCCACGCATCCAGTCAGTCGAAATCACTCAGGGCTTCATCCGCCGTCTGGTGGGTTATGCGGAGCTACGTCTGAAGACGGTCGATTCGATGAATGCCAACAGTCAGCAACAGAATGGCCAGCAGGTCCAGACCGCTGGCCTTGTCGTCCATCCTTTCATAAAGATGAGCGCGGTCGAAGGCGTTCTGCTCAAACTCGTTCCCGAATATGACTCCTGCCCCACTGCCGCCGAGACGCACCGTCTGCCGCCGGTCGCACAGCGACGCGCCTTCATGCGCCTGACGGTCCTGCCAATGCTGTTCGTCGCAGCCTGTCTGATCCTCATCGATATGTTTGCGCTTATTCCCTACGTGCCCAATGCCTTCATACAACCACTGCTCATCGGCCCCTGGGTACTGTATGCTCTTCTTTGCGTACTCTGCATTATCACATCGCTGCTGTGGTACCGCCACGCCGCCTATGGCTACAATCGCAC
>JAIRXA010000197.1 GCA_031268525.1 Coriobacteriales bacterium
TCATGCCTTGGAGCGACAAGTTGCCCGATCATGTCAAGGTGCCTGTGGCATACAAACCATAGGTACCACTGTAGTACGACCGCAACAAGCTGACTATGCCTGTGCTATTTGACGCTTACCCTACACCTTGCGGAACCTGCAAGCACACGTGCTCACCGGGCGGACGAAGCCCGCCTCTACAGACGAACGCAGGATCACCCTCGTGCCTGCCCCTACAGGTGAACGCATCGTTACCGTGCTCGCCCCTCGGCGAGCGCATGAGCAAGGCAGGTGGTGTCAAGCGAGGAGAAAAGCGACATTGTCACCTGGGACTCAGGGAAAAGCGCCTGTTCAAAATTTATAAACGGGCGCTTTTGCCAACACGACACCATTCTTTTATGGTGATATTGCGTCGTCGAGCAAATGCTCGCGCCGATTGGTAAACCAATCGCCTATGGCATCTACAATCACGGCAACGTGAGCAACATCAACAGTGTTCATGGCAATAGACAACTGTCCATGCTCAAAACCGTCGAAGTCTGAAATCAGTTGTGGGTAACCACGACGCCCGTAGTCAATTATTTGGTGCAACTCTTCGAAACTCTCGTGAGTATAGAACTCCTGGATAAACCTCCTCGGGTTAAACCTGATTTCTGCGCTGAGGATTGAATCTTCAAACCCTCGGTTGATTGATATCACCAGGTCAAACCCTGGTGGCCCCAGGGACCTTACCCAGCCATAATCAGAGTTGGCCATAATCGGCCTCCTTTCATAAACAAGACAAACTACGACTCCAATACCTCCGACTTGGTCGGACTCTGGTGAGGGGCTCTGACAATTGGCTCTGACAGTCAGGGACGGGGCAATCTCAGATGTCCCCGCCAACTATCAGCTGCCCGAACCTCGGTTATCCTTGATGCCGGTGAGTGCGGTGAGTACCGCGCTCACGATGCTGATGATGATCGCAGCGAGCAGTGCGCCGAAGAAACCCGAGATGAACAGCTCGGTGCCAAACAAGCCGTTGCTGATCCAGCGTGCGAGATAGATGACTGCGGTGTTTATCACGAGAGAGAAGATACCCAGGGTCAAGACGGTGATCGGGAGGGAGACGACCTGCAGGATCGGCTTTACGAAGGCATTGAGCACCGCGAGCACCGCCGCGAAGATGATGGTCGGCATCCAGGCGCTCTGGCCAAGCGGCGTGAGGAAGCCGATGCCCGGAAGGAGCCAGAACGCAAAGGCGACCGCCAGTGCCGTGATGATCCAGGTACCGATGATTCGAAGCATGACTCTCTTCCTTTCGATAATGGTTCCCTAACAGGATACTCCAGATGACGTGGATAGGGTACACTATGTTGATGAAAACGAATGAAACTGATATACAGGGAGTGGGCACGCAGGGAGCCGACACGCCTGCTACGGTCGCCCCTGCCGCCGCCCCAGACATCCCGCTCGCTGGCCTCGGTGTCGACCTCATCGAGATCGAACGCATGGAGCGCGCCCTGGCCCGTACGCCCCGCCTCCGTGAGCGTATTTTCTCCGAGGGGGAACGCGTTTACGCCGATGCAAAGGCTCGCCCTGTCGTGCACTATGCGCTGTTCTTTGCGGCAAAGGAAGCGGTGCTCAAAGCGTTGGGCTGCGGGTTTGCGGGCGTTGGCTTTACCGATGTTGAGGTTGGGCACGACCGCGCTGGACGTCCCTTATCCCTGCTACACGGACGCGCGCTGACTCTCGCAAAGGAACAGGGAATCGTCGAGATGCAACTCTCGCTATCCTACACACATCAGGTCGGAGTGGCCTCCGCGGTCGCTATTCGCGAGCAGGATCGTCCGCGCCGCGACGAGAAAGCCGACCCCCGCGAAGAGCTTGCCCGCCAGTTTAAGGAACTGCGTGTTCTGCTCGACGATTTGGAAGAGCGAGTCGAAAAGAGCGATAATGCACCTGCCTCCCCCGTTGAGGACGACGACGACGATGCACCTGCCTCCCCCGTTGAGGACGACGATGATGTACCTGCCTCCAATCCCTCCTGACGCGCATAAATACTCGCGTGGTAGCTTGCTCGTATTGGCCGGCTCGGCGCGTTTCCCCGGAGCGGCGCTCCTCAGTGCTCTGGCGGCAGCCCGCACGGGCGCCGGTTATGTGACTTTGGCTACCCCCGCCTCAGTCGCTCCTATCGCGCAGGCTCATCTCCTCTCAATTCCGGTCATTGCTGCCAAGGAACGAAGCGAAGCCGGGGAGGGCAGCGGCGTCTTTGTTCCCGATGCTCTTTCGGCTATTCTGGCGCAGGTAAACCATGTTGACGCCGTCGTTTGTGGCCCAGGGCTCACCGCATCCCTCGATGCGCTGGACTTTGCTGTCCAGGTTGCGCGAAGCGTCTCGGTGCCACTGCTCTTGGATGCCGATGCCTTGCGGGTCGTGGGTATGCCTGCAGGAGCGAACAACCCGCTTCACGAGATCCATCCCGCCTGCGCTTCGTTTGATCCCTTCGCAGAATCACCCGAGAGTTCGTTTACCCAGCCTGCGTCTCGCCTGTTTGTTGAGGATCGCGAGACCCCACTGCTGCTCACGCCTCACGGCGGCGAGCTCAAACGCCTGCTGGCAGCTACGGGCGCCAACGACGCCGCCGAGCTTGCGCGCCACAGCAACGCGGTCGTCGTCGCCAAAGGCCCTGAGACGCTCATCGTCTCGCCCACGCGCTCGCATGTCTCCGCATCCGCTACGCCTGCGTTGGCCAAAGCTGGGACTGGCGATGTGCTCTCGGGAATCATCGGTTCGCTGCTCGCGCAGGGGATGGAGCCCTTCGAGGCGGCAGTCACAGGCGTTGAGCTGCACAGCGCAGCAGGCCGCATCGCCGAGCGCCGCTACGGGATGCGTAGTGTCATGGCCGAGGACGTCGTCGAGGCGATTTCTGAGGCCATCCAGCAAAGCGACTGAGGCCAACAGGGTTTCATGATGACAAAGGCGTTTTGCAGAGAAGCACGCTGAGTTTTCAGTGTCACTGCTCGACAAAACTGAAATTTGGCGAACTCATCCGTGACTTGCAAATTCCAGTTTGGTGAGCGATTAACTAATCGATATCTTCACTCGAAATGTTCAACAGCTTTACCAACTGGCGATTAATCTCATGCATCTGGGTGTCGGTGAGAACACCGATTAGCTCTCCCAGTTCTTGTCTATCGGCTGAGGCAATTTTGTCTACCATTACATAACTAGTGGCTTTTAGGCCATTCTCAACTGTAGGGTCTATTCTTACTCTGAGTGGCAGTGAATCTGGCTCATGTGTTGTAAACAGGCACAACACAATAGAATCAAAGACATCGCCAATTTCACTTTGCATCACAACAACGGGACGCGATTTGCTGGCATAGATTTCGTCTCGTAGTGTCCACACCTCACCACGCTGCATGAGCGTTCTTTCTAAAAAGCCGTGTGGCGAATTCTGTGGCTTCTTGCTCCGTAGCAAAAGCTTCAACATCAGCAACTTCAGTTAATGCATTTATGCGGACATCGTACGGAAACCCTTTACACACGTTAAACGCTGAGATAAACATTCTCATTGCGTCTGCAGGTGTGGTACCAAGCCGTCTGGTATTCTCCCTGAACTCTTGTTCTTGTTCCTCGTCTACACGAGTCGCCAATTGCTTTGTGCCCATAGTGGCTCCTTTGCTCAACATTTGCTAACAAATGCTAACAAATTTCAAGGCCAAATTCAACTGCTGAGCGCATTTTCAAACCGAGCAATCCTGAATCATCCTGAATCATTCGGCCAGGTCG
The DNA here is from genome assembly GCA_031268525.1 of Coriobacteriales bacterium. GTDB lineage: Bacteria > Actinomycetota > Coriobacteriia > Coriobacteriales > UBA8131 > JAIRXA01. The sequence continues at coordinate 3,754 of JAIRXA010000197.1, forward strand.
GGCGGCCTCTATTCGGCAGATCAACGCTTCGCAAGCCCCTTCAGCAGCCGCCGAGCCATCTCCAAACACTCCCTGAACTCGCGAGTACGGTAAAACAGCGCGATAAAACCAAGGCCCGCCACGCCCATGCCAACCAGTCCCTTCACCACAAATCCGGCAATACCAACAAGTGGGATGAGTGAGCAGAGCCAAAACGACAGGGCGGTGAGGACGAAGGCTACAAGCGTGTAGAGGGCAAAACGCGCGAAGTAACCGCGGCTCGAACACTTCAGGCCATGGCGGAACAGCATGACACCTTCGTAGACCACGGAGATACAGACTGTGGCGATGATGGCCGCAGCCAGCACGCCAGCAATCTCAAAGGAACGTACGAGGATCAGGCTCAACGCGAGCAACACGACGGTCTCGATGACAGCCTTCCACTTCGTAAACCAGTACAGCCCGTAGGCATTGGTGAAGCTCAAACCCGCCGAGCGCATGCCCTTGACGAAGTAGAGCACGACGACAAGCACCGTCACCGTGGTGGGCAGCGCATAGGCAGCGCCAACCCACAGCTCATCTACGAAAAGATTGAAGACGCACAGCAGGGGAGCGGCAGTGATCGTGTAGACAAAGGCGTTCACGAAAAACGCGGTCTTGAAGACCTCCAGCTGTCGTTTTGAGGATTCTGTTACGGCGAGGTTGCCAACACTGGCGACGATCGCATCGAATATCTGATCCATCACACGCATGAGCGATACTACAATGGTTGTATAGTAATAGCCGTAGCTGGCGGCAGCGGTTGGATTGACGCTCAGGGGGATGTTGGTTGAGATGATCAGCGTGCTCATGGGGGTCGAGGCGATATAGGCGAGCCGATGCATGATCAGGGCGACGACATTCTTCTTGACGGTGGAGAGGGTTGGTTTGTCGATCGGGGCGATGGGGCGACGTTCAAG
>JAIRXA010000006.1 GCA_031268525.1 Coriobacteriales bacterium
CCGCCTGCGTCGTTGCCCGCGAGCTCCGCGATGATGCCCGGACCCATTGCTGCGAGAATCAGGGCGATGCGCGCCCGCGTTTTGGAGGGCGCAGAAGGCGCGGGCGGAGCAGAAGGCGCAGGTAACGGGGGCGACGCAGCTGAAGCGGAGGGTGTGGGCGGTGTAGAAGGCGCGGGTGACGGGGGCGACGCAGCTGAAGCGGAGGGTGTGGGCTCACCCGTCAACTCAGACGCCGCGAGTTTGCCCGTTGACTCACCCGTCAGCTCCGTCATCACGTTCTTTTCGATATGTTTCTCAGACATGGCGCTCACCATCCGACGCGCCCGCTAGGCAACGATCCAGGGAGTGAGCAGCCAAGCCAGTGACAGCTGAATGAGCAGTGCGAACAGCATGGCTGCCAGCGTAATGCCCGTGTTGCTCAGGGTCTTGTCGCGGGACAGGCGACGACGACCGTAGAGGTTGACGAGGAAGGAGAGCGCGAGCAGCACGAAACTGGCTATGAGTGTCGGCGCGAACGCACCCTGCAGGGCGTAATGCCCATAGAGGCGAGCCTGCTCGCCATCCCAGGAGTCGGGCCAGATGCTCAGAGTAGCATTTGCACTGGCAAGTGCTGATGAGAGCGCCCAGAAGAAGAGCCCAACGATCTCAGTCACCACAACCGCGAACAGCAGATTGCGTCCAAAGACGTGTGCGATCTCACCAGGCTTGCGGCTGCCCTCGTAATCGAGCAGGTCGCCGAGGGCAAGGGCCACGGCGTTCTCCGCCAGAATCAAGACGAAAGGCGCAAGCAGCAACGCGCCACCGAGCCGCGCAAAGCCGCCCGCAAAAATCGTAAGCACAGCGACGATCGCCCAGACGATGAACCACAGTTCGCGGCGCACGAGCCAGCGGGCAAGCGTGCCCACCGAGGCGGTCTCATCGCCACTGCGCGTCCCCCGTCCGCCTCGACCAGCGCCAATACTGCCCGCTCCCGCGATTGCCAGATCCTCGGAGTGTTCCTCCTCCAGAACATCCATCGCGTCGTCGACGGTGACGATACCCAGCAGTTTGCGGCTCTCATCCACGACGGGCATCGCCAGCAGGTCGTACTTTGAGATGGCGTCGGCCACGTCTTCCTGATCATCCTCGGGATCGGCGGTGATCAGATCGCGTGTCACCAGATCATACAGCGCCGTTTCGTTGTCGGCCAGTACGAGCACGCGCAGGGACAAAGCCCCGGATAAACGCCCATCAGCGTCGAGCGTGTAGACGTAATGCACCGTCTCGTGGTCATCATCGAGTCGTCGCAGCTTCTCAATGGTCGCGCCGACAGTCGTCTCCTCGGGTAGTGCGACAAACTCTGGCGTCATGATGCCACCAGCGGTCTTGTCGCGATAACCGAGCAGCGCACGGATGCGCCGCTGGTCGGAGACACCCATCAGCCACAGGAGCTTCTCCTTCTTCTCGTAGGGTAGATCGCCCAGAATATCGGCCGCATCATCGGGGTCCATATTCGCGAGCAGATCGGCGGCTTCATTTTCTGAGAGGTCGTCGATCATGTCTGCCTGATACTCGTCCTCCAACTCAGAGAAGGTCTCGGCAGCCTGTTGCTTGTCGAGGTGGTCAAAGACCAGAGCCCGCTGGTGTGGATTGAGTTGTTCCAGAATATCGGCGACGTCGGCAGGGTGCAGCTCCGAGAGCCGCTTATGGCTCATTGCCAATTTGACGCTGGAGAGGTCGCGGTCGACCAGTTCCATGTAGTTCCAGGCGATGACCTGCTCTTCCAGTGGATGGCCAAACAGCTTGGTAACGGCCAGTGCCGCGCGTTCGGCCACCGGGGCAAAGCCGCGCAGGATGCCACGCGCGCCCACCTCAGCCCCGAGCAGTCGCAGCTGCGGCCCGGAGCTGGAGAACTTGAGGTCGTTGACACGCACGACCTTGAGTCCCTGTGTGTCCACGATCTGTTTGTTGAGCAGATCGCGGGCGAGCAGGATCTCATCGGGCTGTAGATAGGAGAAACGGATATCTACTGCAGGCTTGTTGAGGGCAATGCGGCCGCCCTCAAAACTCGCGACATACTTGCGCCATGAGACCATGAAAGGCGTCTTGGAAGGCCCCAGAAAGGCCAGTGAGGTGATGCGTGGAAAGACCTCACCGGTTTGGATGGCGAGATCGGAGATACGGCCGATCTCCTCCCCATCGGAGTCGAGAACCGGCTTTCCCAGCATCTGGGAGAGGTACAACATTGGTCATTCCTTTCCGTGTAGCGTCTGAAGAAACACCTCAAAATGCATTCAGCGAAAGGCAGCGTTTACTGAAGCTCGGTTGGTGCCGCCAGCTTGTACCAATGCTCACCAACACTCGCCAACGCTCATCGGCTCGCACCAATGCTCAGGCGCTTTCTTGACAGACGTTTTCGGCAGCCCTACGGCCGCCTGGAAAGGAGACCGTGTGGGCTAAGGTTTGTGAATGCGATCGCTACTATGAGGAAGATCGTTCACAGGAGCCCTTTCTCCTCGACAACATGACGGGGAAGTCTCAATGCTTTTGAGCTTCAGTTTGTTTGCGCTCAAGGCATCTGTCTGACACTTCCCAAACTTTCATCATGATACGTTATCGCAGCGTATCTGGCAAATTGGATGTTCGTCCGGATAGACGGATCTCCCCAAATAAGTCCGGATCCTTTAAATTAGCCATTGGCTTTTGTGATTCGAAAACGGTTTTTACGACCTGAAAGTGGCTCTTACGACTTGCAATCGCCTCTCAGTGCCATGGACTCTACCAGAAAGAATAGGGGGCGGAATATCTTCCATGCATACGTCAAACCTTGAGCAGGCATCAAGCTCAGCACCTCTTCGGAAAGAGCGCCCCATCCTTCGCCTCGTCGCTATTTTGATGGCAGTATTGTTGGCGGTCGGGATGCTGCCGATTGTTTCGATGGCCAAAGACGGCGAATCGCCTGAGCTGCAAGCGACGGGCGAGACATCCACGCTCATCGGCAGCGATACCATAGACGGACCCCAGACCCCTGAAGGCGATGAAAGTGATGGGGCAGGCGGAGGCGCAGGAAGCGATAGCGGCGCCATCGTCGGCGGAGGAGCGACCGGTGGAGAAGAGGGCACCTCTGATCTCGAAGCTACAGATGCAGAAGCCACAGAAGCCGACCCTGAGACAGAAGCAGAAGCTGAGGAATCTGCCGAATCTGCCGAGAAGACCCTACTCGTACTGACAGCCTCCGGTGAGCTCGACATCTCTGAGTATCTTACGGGGCCGGTCTCCGGCGTCAGCACGCTCGATCTTGCCACTCTCAAAGACGAAGCGGTGAACTTTCCCTCCGGCACCCTGCTGCTTGAGGGGAATGCAAGTAGTAAGCGCTTCGTGCGGATCATCGACAGTTCAGCAGGTCCGACTGCAGTAAACGGCTCATACGATATCGTGCTCGGTAACTATGCGGGCGTTGAGCTTTCCGCAGGCATCGGGGCCCTTAACAGCTTCGGCTCCATCTCGGTCAAGCCCGGGGTCACCAACATCCTGCCGGTCATGACGCGCGTGAGTGTTGGCAGCATCGACATTACCGGTACCAGTCTGACGCTGGAGTCGTTTGGCAGCGCAACAGGCACCCGGGGCATCGTCGCCTCCGGCAGTGGCGTAGTCGTCGGCAGCATGAGTATCGATAATCTGACCTCCACGGGCAGTTTCAACCTTTTCACTGTCGGACGCTATGACAGCAAAGTTTTCATCGGCGCGGAGGGAACCGCGCAGATCGGCACTTTGGCCATCGGAAACGCCAGCATCCAGTTCCCCGTGAATGCCTCTACGGAAAATAGCTGTCTGATCGGGGCTAGTTCAAACTCCAGTATCACTTCCCTGAGCGTCACCGGCAATCTGGTGCTCACCGGCTTGGGCGGCGCCTCCTACAACAACCCCATCCCCCTGCTCGGAGAGCACAATGGGTATATCGGCGACATGGCCTTCACCTCCAGCTCCAACGTCGCCATCAGTAATTTTCATGCACCTCCCTCCGATTTCTACGGGGTGGTTATCGGGGGCTACAGCGTTGCGAATGCCGGGCCTTACAACGGACGGCTCTCTGGTAGCCTCACCCAGCAGGCAGGCAGTGTCATCACGTTCAGTAACTACACTCAGAACAGCAGCACGATTGCTCTGGGTGGCGACTTCAACAATGTCTACCTGAATGGCACAATCGACATCACCGCCAGCGGCACCGGGGGTGCTGTCATCGGGCGTGGGTTGGGCTCGTCCTGGCAGACGACCAACAGTCTGGTTATTGGCTCCTTGGCTGATGTGCGTATCGTCAGTGCTGGGTATTTCTCGGTGGCTATCGGCAACTCCGGCAGTACAGCGCCGATCAGTAAGATCATTGTGGAGAAGGGTGCGACGGTCGATATAGCCGTCACCACAAGCTATTCCCTCCTGCACTACTGGGATGTTGAGATCGCTTTCGGCGCGGGTTATCTGATGGCTCCCAAGATCATGATTGGTGCCGTACGGGACAGTGCGGGCGACTGGTCTGTGCCGCTGGGCTCTGATGGCGGGGCGCAGACCACGATCCGACTCAATAATCTCCGCGCGATCGGTGGCGGCACCTTGCGGATCAACGCGAACGTGTATGCCGAGGTTGCCCCTGGCCACGATTTCTATGGCTCCAAGGGTGCCACTACCACCGTGCTGGGCGGCAGCTATCTGGTAACCGATGGCAGTGGCAGCGGCAAGGGCACCAGCGGCAGTGCCAGCGGTAACGGTGCTGGCGACTGGGCAAGCCCCTTTACGGTCAGTATGGCTTCGAGTTCGTCTTCGCAGGCGCGGCTCAACACCAGAGGCATCAATCAGTATAACGAAGCGCTCACCGAGCTCTGGTACGAGGATCCCGCCGTCAGCGAAGCCTTCAGCTTCCATGTTCCGGCGGCCAATTTTGGCGCGCTGCCCGCCTATGACTTTGTTTCACCCGCCAACTTCAGTGGGGCTTATGGAGCCGAAATCAAATCGCTGTACTTCCCGCAGCGCAGCCTCTATGCTCGCCTGCTAACGCCGTCTGCAGGAGGGACGATCGCTGCGAATGGCACGGTTGCTCTTGAGTTCGACCGTCCCATACTGGCAAGTGAGAACCTGAACCAAGGTAAGGTCATCACCATCGAGCAATCGCCCAGTATCTTCACGATTGCACTGAATGATGCTTCCGTTGCTTCCGGCATACTGCGCTTTGGCAGCAGCAGCGAGAATGGCGACGACAAGGTCATTTTCATCGACCTCTCTCAGCTCGTCGCCCAGAATGGCATGGGTATACAGGCGGACTTTAGCAACACACTTGTTAAACTGTCGGCTGGCAGTCTGCACTGCTTCATCGAGCAGGATAACGACGACCCCAAGTTAACCCAGCGTCGCGATCTGGTGGCCTATAGCGCTGCTTTTAGGACAGAGGCCCTCCCTGATGAGTACCACATCACCTTCGATCTCAATGGTGCTTCAGGTGCTATCGATTCGCAGACCATCACCGAGGGCGATCTTGTCGAGGAGCCTGAAGCCCCTGAGTGGGCGGGCTATACCTTTGAGGGTTGGTATGTCGCTGGTGAAAGTGGCGAGGGCGATGATGAACTGGCCTGGGACTTTGCTGTCGCACCGAGCAATGACCTGACACTGGTTGCTCACTGGAGCGAGGACCTAGTTGTCGGTCCCGGCCTTGGTAGTCCCGGCAACGGCGACGATTCCGACAACGGCGACGACACTGGCGATCCCGACAACGGTGGTGGTACTGGTGACTTTGGTACCGGCGGCGGCACCGGAGATGGCGGCACGGTGCTGGCTCAGCTACCTGCACAAGTGAGCGCCCCCATCACAACCCTTGATCAGTTGGTAGAAGCCGCCGAGGACCAGGACATCGATATGCTCAACATCGGCGGGACCGAAATCCCGTATGCCGCACCGAACGGCGTTAACAGTTGGGCTCTGGCCAATCTGGTGTTGACAGTCATTTCGCTGATTACGGCAGCGGTCGGACTGATACTGGGCTTTCGTCGTCGGAGCGATAGCCGTAAGGACGCGGGCGCGACTACAGAGACTACCGCTGTTACGCCCCCTTCGTTCGATCCGCGCCAGCTTGTGCTGGGGATCATGGCAGCGGTGGTTGCGGTGGCTGCGATCATTCTCCTGCTTCTTACTGAGGACTTCCGCCAACCGATGGTTCTTACCGACAAGTGGACCATACTGACGGCCATACCGACGCTTGCCATCTTTGTCCTCCTTACCATTGAGCAACTGGTCAGCAGTCGCGATACTGATGATGCTTTTGACAATAAAGACCTCAAGAAGGCATCGCTGAACGCCTGAGATACAGCCTGAGAGGCAAAGCTTTAGACAGCGAAATGAAGGGGCGGCGAGGTGCTCGCCCCTTCATTTCGCTGTTTGGAATGAGCCTCGAATGCCTGGATAGATGGTCAACGCGTCACCATCGAGGTCGTAGCGAACACAAAAGGGACAACACAAAAGGGACGGCAGACTGTGTGACAAACCGATTTCCGGGGATTCGGATGCTCCAAGCACACCATCACGCAGCGGTTGGGCGCTCACGCCGCCATCGGGATGGCGGCGGCAGGTG
>JAIRXA010000030.1 GCA_031268525.1 Coriobacteriales bacterium
GACGGCAAAACCAGCCGTATTCAAAAAAGCTTCCCGTCGTCTCCGGCACAGGCAAGATGTGCTCGGCGCACGGGGTCGGCATATCAACACCTCGGTCGGAGCGCCGACCCTCAAAGCAACCCTCGAAGAACTATCCAGCCGTGGCTCTCCTACCACACATTCTCACGAAGCCCCAATAAGAACTACGTAATAATGGAAATGAAAGTACCGTAAATATGGTAATGTATACTACAGCAAATGACAGGATCGGATTTTACCTGAGGAGCAAACATGGAAGTCAAAGGCTATCTCCCCCGGATACTGGACACCAGAATAATGAGACGCCTTACCACAGCAGGAGCCCTGCTGATCACAGGGCCAAAATGGTGCGGCAAAAGCACCACAGGGAGATTCCATGCGGCATCGCTTGTCAACATGGACCTCCCAGAGAATAAGGAACAGTTCAAGCTCGCTCCGGCCTTGGTGATGGAAGGCGCAAGCCCGCGCCTCATTGACGAGTGGCAGGATGCGCCCTCGGTATGGGACAGGGCACGACGGATGATTGATGAGGGCGGCGAGCCGGGCCGTTTCATATTCACGGGGTCTGCTGTGCCCGGAAGACAGCCATCGCATACCGGTACGGGCAGGTTCTCCCGCATCAAGATGCGCACTATGACCTTGCTCGAGTCGGGGGATTCCACCGGTGCCGTCTCCCTGAGAGAGCTCTTTGATACCAACCGCCTGACCCCAACCGCATCTCGACTCACCTACCAAAGAGCGGTAGAGCTGGTTTGCCGAGGCGGATGGCCGCAGGTCGTTGGTCTGCCAACCAAGGTAGCACTTGAACTCTCAAGAGACTATCTGGACTCGCTGGTAGCCTCCGATCTGTCGCGTGTTGACGGAATCCGGCGCAACCCCGAAAAGCTCAGGGTGTTCCTTCGTTCTCTTGCCCGGACGGTGTCAACGTCTGCAAAGGTAACCACCCTGCAGGCTGATATTGCCAGCAATCTCGACGAATCCGGCATATCAGAGAAAACAGTCCACAGCTATCTCAACGCCCTGAGGCAGATTTTTGTGTTGGAAGAACAGGCCGCATGGACCGCCGCGCTGCGGTCGAAGACCAGAATCCGCACGCGTCCTGTCCGCCACTTTACCGACCCTTCGTTGGCTGCTGCGGTCTTGGGGGCAACGCCGGATGCCCTCATGCGGGACACAGAGACCGCGGGCCTGCTGTTTGAGTCGATGTGTATCCGCGATTTAGACGTGTATGCCGCCGCCCTTGATGGCCAGGTTTTCTACTACAAGAACGAGGCCGGTTTGGAGGTGGACGCCATCATCCAACTTGATGATGGCAGATGGGGCGCCATCGAGATAAAGATGGGGGTGCACCAGTTTGACGAGGCGGCGCGTAACCTCCTTGCGCTCAAGCGGATTATGGGCAGCGTAGCGTCTTGCCCCAGTTTTCTTGCCATCATCACAGCAACATCCGGTTACGCTGCCACCAGAGAAGATGGGGTGCACATCATCCCTCTTGACCTGCTCGCCTCTTGACCTGCTCGCCGAGAAAGCTATGACCGATCTGTTAACGGCCATAGCCAGAGAAGCCCCGCTCCAGCCACCCCCCTTTTCCATTTTATGTCGGGCACGTGTCGGCCACGAAAAAGGAAAAGGGGGACGAACACAGTGTCCGTCCCCCTTTTTTGTGGATACGCTTCCCTAAAACACGGGCACCACGACGCCACTATAGGTGGTGCTGATGAAGTCGCGGGTCTTGGCTGAGGTCAGAGCGGTGAGCAGGGCCTGCACGGCGGGATCGCTCTCACTGCCAACCTTGACTACCAGAATGTTGGCATAGGTCTGAGCGGCCTGTGAGTTGACGTCCTCAGAGGCAAGCACGCTGGCGGGGTCGAGGTTGGCACCCAGCGCGTAGTTACCGTTGATGACGCCGAGATCCACATCAGCCAGTTGGACGGGGACGGCAGCAGCCTCAACCTCAACGAAGCTGAGATTCTTGGGGTTCTCCACGATATCTTTGGGGGTAACCGTCAGGTCGGCGTCGGCGGGCAGGGTGATCAGACCCTGAGCCTGAAGCAGCTGCAGGGCGCGCGCTTCGTTGGTGGTGTCGTTGGGAACGGCGATGGTGGCACCGTCAGGCAGGTCGGCCAAAGAGGCAGTCTTGCCCGGATAGATGCCCAGCGGCTCGAAGTGAACGGCGCCCACGGAGACCAGATTGGTGCCGTTCTCGGCGTTGAAGTCGGTCAGGTAAGGCTGATGCTGGAAGTAGTTCGCCAACACTTCGCCATCCTCGGTAGCGGTGTTGGGGATGATGTAGTCGGTGTATTCGACGACTTGCAGGTCATAGCCCTGAGCCGCCAGATCGTCTTTGAGGTTGTTGAGAATCTCGGCGTGCGGGGTGGGAGAGGCGGCGACCTTGATGACCGTCAGCTCCGTGGACGAGCCGGTGGTATCGCTTTCGTTGGTGACGGTGTCGTCTGTGCCGCCGCAGGCGGCGAGCAACAGCGAGAGCGAGAGCGCAAGCAGCGCGCTTAAGCTCAGGGTCAATGCCTTCTTGATGGTGATGCGTGCGGTGTTTCGTGCTTTCATGGGTGTTCCTCCTAAATGTCTCCCTGTTCCCACAGGGGTGATACCTATCTCTTATCTGTCTCTTACGGGTACGACTTATCACTTGCCTATCTCTTATCGATTATCTCTTATCAATCCTTCTGGCTATCAGGTTAAAGACGCTTTGGATGATCTGCACCACGATGATCAGGATCAAGACGCTGGCGATCATGACGTCGCTCTGATAGCGGTAATAGCCGTAGCGGATGGCAACATCGCCGAGTCCACCAGCGCCTACGGCACCCGCCATCGCCACATAACCGACCAGCGTGATACAGGTGATGGCGGCGCCCCGGATCAGCGAAGGCAGGCTCTCGCGCAAAAATACCTTGGTGACGATCTGAGTGGTACTGGCTCCAAAAGCCTGAGCGGCTTCGATTCGTCCGGGATGCACATCAGAAAACGAGCTTTCGACCATACGAGCAACAAAGGGTATTGCGCAGACGGCCAGAGGTACGACGGCCCCTCGGATGCCGACGATGGTCCCCACGATCGTCCGTGTAAAGGGGATCAGGATGATCAGCAAGATGATGAAGGGCAGGGAGCGCCCCATGTTCACCACCCAGCCGAGCACTGCGTTGAAGACCGGCTGCGGTTTGAGACCGTTGGGTTCCGTGAGTTTGAGCACAACCGCCAGCAGGATGCCCACCACGTAGGCTATCAGCGTGGAGCTGAGCACCATTACCAGCGTGTCGATGCTTGCCTTGCCGAGCAGGGGGCCGTAATCCAGCCAGAACTCTGAGGTGAACAGCTCAGACATCACCGTCCACCGCCTCTCGTGGCGCCTGTGTCGCAGGGGTGCCGATCGGCTCCCCTGCGTTGATCGGCTCTACTGCGTTGATCGGCTCTACTGCGGCAATCGTTTCCCCTGCGTCGATCGGCTCCACCGCGGCAACCGTCTCCAATCCGAGGAGCTGACGGGTAATTTGAGCCGTGGGAGCGGCGAAGACCGATGCAACCTCGCCTGTCTCCACAATCCTTGAGCCATCGATGACGGCGACCTTGTTGCAGGCAGCCTCGACCACGCTCATGGCGTGCGTGATGATGACGATGGTCACGCCCAAGGTACGGTTGATCTCACGCAACAGCGCCAGAATCGAGGCCGTGGTCAGCGAGTCCAGAGCGCTGGTTGCCTCGTCGCACAGCAGGTAGGCGGGACGGTTTGCCAGCGCCCGTGCGATGGAGACACGCTGCTGCTGGCCGCCGCTCAATTGCGCAGGGTAGCGCTTCTCCATACCATCCAAGCCGACGAGTTTGAGCAGGTTGTGAGCCTGTTTGAGAGCCTCAGAGCGCGCGTCGTGGCGGACTTCCAGCGGAAAGAGTACGTTGCTGAGCACCGTACGCTGGGCAAAGAGGTTGAAGTCCTGAAAGATCATGCCAATGCGGCTCCGCAGGTCGAGCAATTGGCGCCCCTGATAGTTTGTTACGTCAATGCCGTCGATCAACACCTGACCGACGGTGGGACGCTCAAGGAGGTTGATACAGCGAACGAGCGTCGATTTGCCCGCGCCGGAAACGCCAATGATGCCATAGATGTCACCATCATCGATGCGCAGGTTGATGTCTTTAAGTGCCTCGAACGACCCATGTTTGGATTGATAGGTCTTACCAAGGCCCAAGAGCTCTATCACTGAGGGAACCTTCCTACATACATGCCGGTAAGATGCGGGTATAGGTGGCCAGCGCGATCAGGCGCGCGGCGCGGTTTAACGCCCGAGTCTCGAAGAATGGTCTCCGAGCCCAGGCCGGGGCATCATCATGGTATGTAGGACGTTGATAATCACGGCGAGTAATCCTAGCGGACAATTCGGGATTGGTCAAGGTTCAGTTTCGCTTCTGGCGAGCACGGTGCCCTACCCCTGCTCTTGCTTCCCAGATGCGCTATCATGCCCTTATGAGCCGCAGGATCGTGATATTCGACACTACCTTACGCGACGGCGAGCAGTCGCCGGGCGCGAGTATGAATACCGAAGAGAAGTTGATTATCGCGCGGCAACTGCTGCGTCTAGGCGTCGATGTCATCGAGGCTGGTTTTCCGGCTTCCAGCCCCGGCGATTTTGAGAGTGTGCGTGCCGTAGCAGCCGAGGTGGGAGATAAGGCCGTGGTGTGTGCTTTGGCGCGTGCCATTCCCGCCGATATCGAGAAGGCTGCCGAGGCGCTTGTTGGCGCTCAGCGCCCCCGTCTGCACACCGGTATAGGCGTGAGTGCCATCCACCTGCGCGGCAAGCTGCACATCAATAGCGAGCAAGCTATTGAGCGAGCAGTATCCGCTGTCAAACGCGCGCGCACCTTCACCGATGACGTGCAGTTTTACGCCGAGGATGCCGGGCGGAGCGACCCTGATCTGTTAGCGCGGATGTTTGCCGCCGTCATTGCGGCAGGAGCTACGACGCTCTGCGCCCCAGACACCACGGGCTTCTCTTTGCCAGCCGATTACGGCGCGCTTATCACCTATGTGCGGGAGCATACGCCGGGCATCGAGAATGTTGTTCTGGCCGCGCACTGTCATAATGATCTCGGCATGGCTACCGCCTCGACGATTGCGGGTATTGCCGCTGGTGTTGGTCAGGTCGAATGCACGATCAATGGTCTGGGTGAGCGAGCGGGCAATGCAGCTTTGGAGGAAGTCGTGATGGCCCTGCGTCTCCACGGTGCCGAGCTCGATGTTACGACCAGCATTGAGACCACGGAGCTCACGCGTGCCTCACGACTCGTCTCACAGATCACCGGCATCAAGGTGCAGCCGAACAAGGCGGTCGTCGGTGCGAATGCCTTTGTTCATGCCAGCGGTATTCATCAGGATGGTGTGCTCAAGAAACGCACGACCTATGAGATTCTCGACCCAGTGGAGGTCGGCCTGAACCCTGATGCCATTGTGCTGTCAGCTCGTAGCGGGCATGCGGCCCTCCGGGCACGCCTTGAGACTTTGGGTCTGGCGCCCAATGAGGCGGATGAGAAGGGTTTTGATCAGATCTACGAGCGTTTTCTTACGCTTGCCGACCGTAAGAAGGAGGTTTACGATGAGGATCTTGAGGCCCTCATGGCCGAATACGATCGTACACAAAACGCTCTCTGGGCACTTGCGACCCTGCAGGTCAGCTGTGGTGTGCCTCTGATCGCGACCGCAACCGTGGTTCTCACCGATCAGGGCGGCAGCGAGCGTCTGGCCAGTGCGACTGGCACCGGGCCGATCGACGCGGCCTATAAGGCAGTCGACGCGATCCTTCAGGTGGACTGCGATCTCAAGGAGTATGTTGTGCAGGCCATCACGCGCGGGATCGACGCGCTCGGCGAGGTAACCGTGCGCGTCGAGGCACCCGATGGCCGTATCTTCACGGGCCGCGGAGCCGATGGAGATATAATAGTCTCCAGCACCAAGGCCTATCTCAACGCGCTCAATCGGATGTTGTGCGCGGGCTGACCTCCGGAAAGGAAGGCGCTTCTTTTGGCTACACGAGAACGTAAGTGCAATGTCGTCATCGATTCCTGTTGCGATCTCCCAGCGGATTTGGTGGAGTCCTTCGATGTGGGGATGCTCCCCTTCGACTTCATTATGGACGATGGCGAGCACTCCGATGATCTCTGGAAGTCGATGACTCCGCATGAGTTCTACGAACGAATGCGCAAGGACGAGCATCCCACGACCTCACAGATACCACCCACCATCCTGCATAAAGCGCTTGTCGATGCGGCCTTAAGCGATATGCCTACCGTGTTCATCTGCTTTTCATCCAAGCTCTCGGGAACCTTTGATGCCCTGACGATGGTCTGGGAGAGCCTCAAGGCCGATTACCCCGGTGCCGAGATTCACCTTGTTGATACCAAGTTGGCTTCTGCCGCCGAGGGCCTGCTCGTCATTGAGGCGATGCGTCAGTGTGACCGTGGTCTCTCGGCCGCTGAACTCGCTGCCTGGGTTCGTGAGGCGCGTTACTATATCCACGGCTTCTTTACGCTCAACAGTCTGGAGACACTCAGGCGGGGCGGACGCATCCCCGATATGGCCGCCATTGCGGGCGCCAAACTTGATATCAAACCCATCCTGACCTTCGATCTCGACGGGCGTCTTTCTTTCTTTGGCGCCGCACGAGGTCGCAAGAAATCCATCAGGCAGCTTGTGCAGATTTACGAGGAGCGTTGGCAGGAACAGGCTCCGCGCACCATGATGGTTGCCGGTGCCGACTGCGAAAAGGAGCAGAACGCACTCGCTGACCACCTGCTCAAATCGGCAAGCGAGCCCGCAATCTTGCAAACCAGCATTGGCCCTGTCATCGGTTCGCATGTTGGTCCCGATATGCTTGCTCTGATCTTTTGGGGGTCAGATCGCCGCGAACGTATCACGATAGCCGACCGTATTGCCAATGCGGTCTCTGGACGTTTCAGGGAAGAGAAGGAGGAGAGGACAGTATGAGTAAAATCGCATTCATCTGGCAGGGCGTACACGGTCCGGCCCTGATCGACCGACTGGCACAAGCTGGTCACGACCTCGTTTATCTGGAGAAATCCGGGCAGAAGACCGCCGAGAGTAGCCCGCGGGCCGGGTGTGCCGCAAAGGATCTCACCGATGTCTTGGCTTCAGCCGAAATCGTAATGACTCTGCTCGATTCGCCTCAGGAGGTGGAGGAGGTCTATCTTGCGGGTGGTGGCATCTTTGAGAAGGCTCCCGCGGGTGCGGCTTTCATTGATCTGACAACATCTTCCCCCCGTCTGGCGCGCGAGCTACACGCCCTGGCTGCCGTGCATGACCATCCCTTCGTGGAGGCACCTTTTGAGATGAGTGTCACAGCGTGGTGGGATGAGCATCCTTTGGGTCTCGAGAATCTCGACACGTCATTGGCGCCCTCTCTTGTTCCCGTGCGTATCTTCGCGGCTGGCGAGCCCGATAGTCTTGCTCTGACGCTTCCACTGCTGCGTCTGCTCGCGCCCGAGGTCGTGGACTGCGGTCTGCCAGGCGCGGGGTGTGCGATGCGCCTGAGTTCGCTGATTGCGGTGGCGGGTGCGCTGATGGGCCTTATTGAATCTATGAGTTTTGCGAGTCTGTCGGGTGTTGGACAGGAACGGATTCTTGAAGTGATGAATGTCGGTGCCTGCGCTTCGGCTGTGACCAGTTACTTTGGCAAGCACATTCTCGACGAGGACTTCGACTTCGGATGTGACCTATGGCAGTTCTTCAACGATCTGACCGTCGCCCTGGATGCTGCCGACGAACTCGATCTCGTGTTGCCCGGTCTGGAGACAGCACATCAACTCTACGATCTGCTTGTGATGGTCGGCGGGGGCGATAAGGGCATCCATGCGCTCGCGTTGCTCTACACCGATGAAGGACGTGCCACGCAACACGGCCTGAACTGGGAGCTTGCTCAACGGGCGATGGACGTCTATGAGCGTGTGCTGGACGGCTACGACGATGACGACTATTACTACGATGATGACGATGACTGCGACGATCCAGAATGTGGCCACCACCATCACGACGACGATCAGCGCCCCTCGATAGGCCACTATTTCTCAGAGAATTAGGACACTCGTATCATCGTAAGCGAGTAGCATGCAGAGGGTAAGTTTAGGCACGTTCGGGGACATTTGAGGAAGTTCAGGGAAGCCGCGGGAAGCCCAGGCGAAGAGTTCAGGGAAGCCCAAGCGAGGAATTCGGGGAAGGACAGGCATACCATGACAGAAGCAGTACAACGATTCGCGGATAGGATGAGGAGTCGCCATGCCTGATTTCGACCATTCGCTTGCGGTTTTTATCGACTACGAGAATCTTGCGCTTGGCGCCACGCCCAAAGGCGGCGGTAAGCGTACCCCCGCCATCAAGCCCGACATCGGTAAAGTGCTCGAACGCCTCGTGGAGAAGGGCAAGCTGGTTGCCAAGCGCGCCTATTCCGACTGGCAGCGTTTTGGCGAAGCGGTGGGGGATTTGCACGCCCTCGGCATTGAGCTCACCGAGATTCCCGACCGTGGGCGCACGGGCAAGAACTCCGCTGACATACGTCTGGCGGTTGATGCTATGGAGCTGTGTCACACCAAGGACTACATCGACACCTTCGTCATTGTCTCCGGCGATTCGGACTTCACGCCGCTCGTCTCGATGCTCAAAGAGAACGGCAAGACGGTTATCGGGGTCGGTATGCACGATTCCACGAGCGACCTTTTGGCCACCAACTGCGACGAGTTCATCTTCTATGAGGACATCGGTATGTCAGCCGACGCGCCACCCTTGCCCGATGACCTTGATACGGAGAAACGCAAGGCCTACCAGCTTCTCTTTGATACCCTCGAAGCTCTGCAACGCGAGAATGTGGAGACGATGCACGCCTCACTGATCAAAGACACCATTCGACGTAAGGCGCCACAGTTCAACGAGCAGTTCCACGGCTACCGTTCCTTCACGCGGCTGCTTGAAGAAGCTCAGGACAAAGGCCTGATCACCATGCATAAGGATTCCAGGAGTGGTACCTGGGTCGTCGAGGGCTTCGTTGGCTGAGGGAAGCAAGACGCAGCGCGGTCCCGCCTCCCATGAGTTCTTCGCGTCCTGTGCGCAGGGGGCCGAGAAGGTCCTCGCCGCCGAGCTCACCGCCCTCAACATGCGGCGGGTTCGCCCTCTGAGCTCAGGCGTCGCTTTCTTCGGGAGCTTGACGGACGGCTTGCGCGCTTGCCTGTGGTTGCGGTGTGCGAGCCGCGTGCTGCTGATCCTCGGGAGGGTGGACGCAGCTTCGGCCGAGCAGCTGTACGAAGGTGTGCGGGCGCTTGCCTGGGAAGATCACCTCTCTGCGACAGGCACCCTGGCCGTCGATGCCCACGGTGTCACTGACGAGTTGCGAGATACTCGCTTTATAGCATTAAAAGTCAAGGATGCCATCTGCGACCGTCTCCGCGAACGTTTTGGCGTGCGGCCTTCTGTCGCGCGTGAGCGTCCGGATGTGCGGGTGAATGTTTCTGTGCGAGGGCAGCGAGCGACTATCGCCCTCGATCTGGCGGGAGAGCCCCTACATCGTCGTGGGTATCGCGTCGAGAGCCCTGCGATCAGCGCCCCCCTGCGTGAGACCCTTGCAGCCACCATGCTGCTTTCTGCTCCACTTACGAGCAATGACGAGCGGAGTGTACACAGTCCGCAGGGTCGGCTGGGCGTACACAGTCCGCAGGGTCGGCGAACCATCCTCGACCCGATGTGTGGTTCGGGTACCCTTGTCATCGAGGCTGCCCTGCTGGCCTCCGATCGTGCGCCCGGTCTCCTGCGCGACTACTGGGGATTTGAGAGGTGGCTGGGCTTTGACGCCGCCGTCTGGCAGTCACTGCTCGATGAAGCTGATGAGCGCGCGGCTGTTGGCAGTGCTGCTCTGTCGGCTGCGGGAGAGCCCTGTGTCCTTGCCAGCGATATCGACTCAAGGGCTGTGGAGGTCTCTCGAGCCGCCGCTCGCAAGGCGGGAGTTATTGACCTGATCGATTTCTCTGTCTCTGATGTTGCCGCTCTTGCGGTGCCCGAGAGCGCATCGGAGCTGTTGCTCGTGACCAATCCGCCCTATGGCGAGCGCCTGGAGACAGCAGCGCAGCTCCCCGCCCTGTATGCGGCGCTTGCCGGATTCTTCAAACGCGCCACTGCCCTTGCGCCAACGAGCGCGGTCGTCATCACTCCCGATGACCGCATCGACGCCTTCCTGGGAGAGCCTGCTTCTCGTATCGAAACCCGCAACGGCCCTCTGGAAGCCGCTATTCGGATCTATCCGTCTGTTGGAGCCGCGCCTTCCCGCGTTGAGAGCGACATCTCTACACCCTCCCACGTTGAGAGCGATACCCTCATTGCGTCCCCTCCGATGGAGCAACAGCTCTTCACGCCCTCACGCGGTGAGCCCAATGCCCTCGAAGAATCCGAGCAGGTGTCGCCGTATGGCGGCGAAACAGGCGCACCGGTTCTTGAGCCCTCACCCTTCACCAATCGCCTCCGCAAAATGGCGACGCATCGGGCGAAATGGGCACGGCGCACAGGTGTGAGTTGTTATCGCGTCTACGATGCCGACCTGCCCGATTACAAGGTTGCCATCGATCTCTATCAGGGAGCGACGGGCACGCCCGATGAGGGCGGTCGCTGGCTGCATGTTGCTGAATATGCGGCTCCGTCTGAGATCGATCCACAACGAGCCGCCGAGCGCCTGGCAGAGGTCCTGCGCGCTGCGCCGGAGATACTGAACGTGGATACTCGCGATGTCTTCTGCAAGCGCCGCGAACGCTCAAAAGGTGGTTCCCAATACGCCTTGAATGAAAGCAACGAGGTCAGGCATGTGGTCAGGGAGAACGGTCTGATCTTTGAGATCGACCTGGCTTCTCGTCTCGATACGGGTCTCTTTCTTGACCATCGCATGACCCGCCAACTGCTGCGTGAACGCGCGAAGGGACTCGACTGCCTCAACCTCTTTGCCTACACGGGCACCGCGAGCGTCGCGATGGCGGCGGGGGGCGCCCGCAGCGTGACGACGCTTGACCTTTCGCGAACCTACCTCGACTGGGCAAAGTTGAACATGATGCGCAATGGTTTCACAGGTGCCGCCTACGCCTGTGAGCAGGCCGACGTGCTGCGTTGGGTGGACGAGCAGCGACACCCTGGTCGCGAAGAGCAGCGACACCGTGGTCGCGAAGAGCAGCGACACCGTGGTCGCGAAGAGCAGACGGCTCAGCGCTACGGCTTGGTCTTTGTTGACGTGCCGACCTTCTCCAACTCCGAGCGCATGGGCAAGCGTAGCTGGGATGTGCAGCGAGATCACGCGGAGCTCTTGATTGGCGTCTCACGCCTGCTTGCGCCCGGTGGCGTGGCGGTCTTCTCCACGAATCTGCGAAGCTTTCAGATTGATTGCAAAATGCTTGCAAAGGCGCATGTTGAGGCAAAGGACATCACGGCGAGTACCATCCCGCCTGATTTTGAGCGGACTACTCGTATGCACCAATGCTACCTGATAACGCGGACGGTTTCGTCATGAACGCAGGGGCGTGGTGATCGACCTGTCCAGACGTCCAACAAACGACATGCCCAAACGTCTCCCATCTGACCTGTCCAAACGTCCCTCGACCAGAGATTTCCTCTGCGCGGATGGTACGCGCCTGTCAGTCGAGGTGCGCACTTCAACACGGGCTCGCCATCAGCGGCTTATCCTTTCGCATCAGGGAGTGCTCGAGTTTGTTTCCCCGAGCAGAGCGCAACCTTCCGATGCCGAGGTCATGGGCTATCTCGAAGAGCATCGAACCTGGATTGAGCGGGCCGCTCGACGCACAAAGCCGCAGCGTGATGCCTACGAGGAGAGCCGGGCTTTTGGCCTGCCAACACATCTCGACTTCCCTCTGGCGAATGAGCTGTGGCTCGTGACCTACCGTCCTACGCAAGCTGCTTCCGTGGCCGTTCGCGCCGCAGGACTGCGGCGTCTTGAGGGTAGCCGTCAGGTGTATGCGCTGACGCTTTCGGGTGCCGTGCATGATGAGGTACTGTGCCGCCGTGCCCTGATCCGCTTTGTCACAAAGCGCGCCAGAGAGGTCATCCCGCCTTTTGCCTGGGAGGTGTGTCGCGCCATCGGGGCGCGTCCAGCCAGCATCACGGTCAACAGCCGCAAGAGCGCCTGGGGAGTCTGTACGCACTCAGGCGACATTCGCATCGACCGACGGGTGCTGTTCTTCCCGCGCGATCTGGCGCGGCAGGTCACGCTCCACGAGGCTGCCCATCTGCGTCATCTCAATCACAGCCAGCGCTTCTATGACGAACTCTACTCCTATGAGGGAAGTACCGCCGAGGCCGAACGGGCAGTCAAGAAGGGCATCAGTTTCGTTCCTGCCTGGTTCATCGATGGTATATCCTGAGGGTGCGGTGGACTATACTGAAGGCGCCTGAAGGCGCGACGCGCTTTCCCGAGAGCATGTGGGAGGGGCAAGAGAGGCGAAAAAAGGCGAGAGAGGCGAACAAGCGAGAGGAGCGCGTCATGGCACGGTTCAGCGTGGGGGATATCGAGCAGTTGCTCTTTGCCGCCTATCCGGAAGGCGACGCCTTGCCAGGAGATCGTTTTGGCCTGTTGGCAGGCGATCGGAGGACCATCGTCACACGCATTGCTGTTGCTCTTGATGCCACGGTGCCGATGATTGAGGCCGCCGCCTCCGCCAACTGCAACCTGCTTGTCAGCCATCATCCGGCCTTCTGGAACGCACCCGACAGCTTCCTGGCGACTCGCTCCCAGGCAAGTTCGTCTGGCGCTGCCATCTACGCGGCGGCTCGGTGCGGAATAGCCCTGCTCGCTCTGCACACGAATCTGGACTGCGCGCCCTCCGCCGCCGCACTGTTGTTGGCGCCGCTTGGCCTGGAGCGCACCGGCCTTCTGCATCCTCACGGGAGTGGCTCGCTGGGCTGGTTAGCGCAACCCATGGCCGAGAAGGGCTTCATCTCGCTCGGCGAGTTGGCGCGAGCCTGCCAGCAGGCTTTTGGTGGCGTTGCCAAGGTCTGGGGCGATCCCGCCCGCCCGATCTTTACCGCGGCGGTCTGCTCGGGTGGCGCGAGTGAGGTGGTTGGCGATGTGGTGCGTGCTGCCCCCGACGTTTTTCTGACTGGAGAGTTACGACACCATGAGGCTCTGTGGCTGGCGGACGAGGGCATCGCGCTCATCGAGCTCGGCCATGACCTGTCCGAGCTGCCCTATCGTTATGAGTTGCGCGACGCCCTGGTCACCGGGGGCTTTGATTACGGCGATATTGTCATCCTTGAGCCAAGCGCCACCTGGTGGCAGGTGTCGTGAGGCGAGTGGGCGTTATACCCCCGCTTCAAGGTGTCGTGAGGCGAGTGGGCGTTATGCCCTCGCTTCACCCCTGTCTGCTCATCAGGATATCTCTCGCATTTGGGCATTGGATCTTGCTAAGGTATTGAGCATTGTCAGGGAGAGACTGAGCCAATTTCCCCTGCTCCTCTTGATGAAATATCTAGGAAACGCCACTACTCACCTCTCACTTCACAGTCTAAAGCTAGCAAGCTAATATTGACGGGGGGGGGGTGGGTATGCGGTATTC
>JAIRXA010000082.1 GCA_031268525.1 Coriobacteriales bacterium
TTTGCCATCGCAGCCCTCGTGCTCGGCGTCATCGGTCTATTTGGGTGCATCTTCAGCTGGCTTGATGTCTTACCGACGACCCTCGCCATCATCTTTGGTGGGCTTGGTCTGAAGTCCTCCGGGAGGGGTATGGCGATTGCGGGCATCATTCTTGGCGTTGTCGGTTTCATCTTGATAGGCATTGTGGTTCTCTTTGTGTTTGATGTGATTGCCGATCCGACGAAGTACGGCCTGCCAGCTAACTATTTCGATTATCTACTCGGCGTTTTTCTACGCCTTTCCTAGGCAATCGTCAGAGTTTGGTTTTGAGACAGAGTCGGGCCGATGGGCAGTGAAACCACAGATTCCTCGGTTCCCTCTGCGAGGGAAGCTCTCTTCGAGGGATCAGCCCACGCTTCAGTCGCCGCTTCACCACGGACGTTTACCGATCCAGTCGTCGGTCCCTCTGTGCTTGCCGCACCCGATCTGCCGCTTACCAGGGAGAACATCGATTCGCTGACCGCTTCGTTGGTCGCCATGCGTGGTACGGTTTCCAGCGACCCACGAACGGCAGTGGTTATTCTGGCCGGGGGTGGCGGTGAACGCTTTGGTCGTCCGGGGGGTAAGCAGCTGCTCTCCATTCTGGGAAAACCTATTTTGACCTGGAGTGCCGAGGCTTTTGACGCCGTGCCTGATGTCGGCCTGATCGTCATCGTCTGCCCCGAAGGGCGCAGAGAAGAGTACTGCCGCGAGGCTCTCGACAGCTTCCCCTTTGTGACCCCGATTGTCATGGCGCCATCTGGCACCATCCGCCAGGAGTCTTCTTTTGCGGGCATCAGTATGGTGCCGGACACCTACGAATTCATTGCAATCCACGATGGCGCGCGCCCTTTGGTGACTCCCGAGCTGATTTCACATGCGATCTTTGCCGTGCGTGGTAATCTCGATATTGACGGGGCGGTTGTGGGCTTTCCTGCCATCGATACGCTCAAGGTTGTTAACGATCGCAGTATCATTGGGACCCCGGATCGCAGTTCTTTCTGGACGGCGCAGACTCCGCAGGTCTTTCGTGCACCCATCATCCGAGAGGCGCATGCCACCGCTCTGGCGGAGGGCTTTGTGGGTACCGACGATTCCGCACTCGTCGAACGACTTGGCTATCAGGTCCAGTTGGTGCAGGGGCCGCGCGATAACATCAAGATCACTGTGCCAGAGGATCGTATTTCCGTTGAGGCGGGCCTGGCCATGCGTCTCAAGGAACGGCTATGAGCGATTTCGAGCGCCTGCATATTGGTCTGGGTTACGACGTGCACGCCTTCGCCCCTCTTGATGCGGCACGGTCGCTCGTGCTCGGGGGCGTACAGGTTTCCTATGAGCGTGGTTTGGATGGCCACTCCGATGCCGATGTGCTGGCCCATGCGGTTGCGGACGCTCTGCTGGGCGCGGCGCGACTTGGCGACATCGGTGAGCACTTTCCCGATAGCGATCCGGCCTATGCGGGAGCCTCGTCGCTCGGCTTGTTGAGCGAGGTCACAGCCCTGATCGCGCGAGCTGGTTTTCGTGTGCTCGATGTGGACTGTGTTGTTGCCGCCCAAGAACCAAAGCTCGCATCCTATCGCGAGGATATGCGAGCAAATCTGGCGAGCTCTCTGAATGTGCCGGTGCAACGTGTGGGCCTGAAGGCAACGACCACCGAGCATCTTGGTTTTGAGGGGCGCGGCGAAGGTATCTCAGCCCAGGCCGTCGCCTTACTGGTGCGCGACGACATGAGCGACGTGAGCGGCAACGGGAACGACGGTGCCAGCGGTGCCAGCGACGTGAGCGCTCCGGGCGACGGTGCCAGCGACGTCAGCGGTGCCAGCGACGTGAGTGCTACGGGCGATGCCAGTGCTTCCACTGGGGCCTGCGTGTGTTAGCGCCCGGCATGGCCGGGCATTCGTTTTACTCCATCACCTGATAGAATTATGGGACCGCTGGGACAGGGTCGACGGGGCGCAAGAGGATAGCCCTGCTTCTCTGGTTTCTCGGCTCCCTTTACGGAAAGGTTGTGTCGCATGTTCAAGCGACTGCGTGAGGACATACAGGCCGTCAAGGAGCGCGATCCGGCAGCGACGTCCTCCCTTGGTATCTTCATCAACTACCCCGGCGTACAGGCGACCAACGCTCATCGCTTTGAGCACTGGTTGTGGCGCCACGGGCGACGGGGAATCGCGCGCTTTTTAAGTCAGGTCACCCGCTTCTTCACGGGAATTGAGATACATCCCGGCGCCCAATTGGGGCGACGGGTCTTCATCGATCATGGTATGGGCGTCATCATCGGCGAGACCACGGTGGTGGGCGATGATGTGACGCTCTATCAGGGCGTAACTTTGGGCGGTACGGGCAAGGAGAGCGGCAAGCGCCATCCGAATATCGGAGAAGAAGCAACGGTTGGCGTTGGAGCTGCGGTGCTCGGCAATATCACCATTGGGGCGCGAACGAAGGTCGGCGGTGGGGCTGTTGTGGTGGACAACGTGCCATCCGACTGCACGGTTGTTGGCGTGCCCGGACGCATCGTTGCCCAGAATGGTCTGCGCATCTGTCCGGCAGATCCCTATCGCCGCGATTTGATGCCCGACCCGATTGAGGCGCAGATCGAACTGCTCCACCAACGTCTGCGCGAGTTGGAGGAACGCCTGGAGGTACCCTCGCCCGTTTGGCAGGGGCGGGGAACCGGTGTATTCGTTCTCGATGACGAGTTCTTTGGAGGTACGGGGATATGAGGCTGTATAACACTTTGACTCGACGTAAGGAAGAGTTTAAGCCGCGCGAGCTCGGCAAGGTTGCGTTTTACCTCTGTGGGCCGACGGTCTACAACCATATCCACATCGGTAACGCGCGCACCTTTCTGTCCTTTGATGTCATTCGGCGTTATCTGGAGTTCTCCGGCTATGAGGTCACCTACGTGCAGAACGTCACCGATGTTGACGATAAGATCATCAAGCGCGCGGCTGAGGAAGGGCGCACGGTCACCGAGGTCGCCGAGGAGTACACGACCGCCTTTATCGAGGTGATGCACGCGCTGGGCGTAAAGGACCCGACCATTCGCCCGAAGGCAACCGAGGAGATACCGGCAATGCTCGCGCTCATCGAATGTCTGGTGGCTGGCGAAAATGCCTATGAGTCGGGGGGAGACGTGTACTTTTCTGTCCGCTCCTTTCCCTCATATGGAAAGCTGTCGGGGCGCGACATCGAGCAGCTGCAAAGCGGGGCTCGTGTGGAGATTGACGAGCGCAAGCGTGACCCGCTTGATTTCGCCCTGTGGAAGGCCGCCAAGCCCGGCGAGCCGTCCTGGCCCTCGCCTTGGGGCGAGGGGCGACCGGGTTGGCATATCGAGTGCTCTGCGATGAGCGAACGGTATCTGGGCACGCCCTTTGATATCCATGCTGGCGGCGATGATCTGGTCTTTCCACACCACGAAAACGAACGTGCGCAGTCGGAAGCCTGCTCGCATACGACTTTTGCGCACTACTGGCTGCATGGCGGCATGCTCACCATTGATCGTGAGAAAATGGCTAAGTCAGTTGGCAATTTCTTGCTGCTCAAGGATGTTCTGGAGAAGGTACGACCCCAGGCGCTCCGCCTCCTGATGCTGCAGACACAGTATCGCTCGCCCTTTGACTACTCTGTCGAGCGCCTGAGCGAGGCAACCGCAGCTCTGGAGCGTGTGGAGAGCGCCCTGCGCAATCTCGCCTGGACGACGGAGAACTACGCCGGTGTGCCCATCGCGCCCAATGAGCCGGGGGAGCGTGCGGTCAGTTGGACTGGCGATCTGCTGGCGCGTATTGAGCGAACCCGTGAGCAGTTCGTGCTTGCGATGGATGACGATTTCAATACCGCAGGAGCGGTTGCAGCGATCTTCGAGCTGGTCACAGCCGGTAACTCCTCGGTGTCCGACGGTGTTCTGTCCGAGAGTCATCGCCTGGCGGTCATTGAGACTGCCGATACCATCATCAAGCTGCTGGGCGTGCTGGGTGTGATGTTGGGTGTCGACGACTCGGAAGACGCGGAGGAGCTGCCTCTTGAGACGGTGGAGTTGGCTCGCGAATTGGCTGGTTATCACGGCGATATCCCTGCAGAGGCGGTGGATCTGTTACTGGCATTACGAAGAGAGGCGCGCACGCATAAGGACTGGGCAACCGCCGACGCCGTACGCGATGGTCTGGGGACCCTGGGTTTTGTGATCGAGGACACCTCCACGGGTACGAGGGTGGTACGCAGATGACAGGGTGGGTGTAGGCAGGAGTTGACAGAGTGGGTGTGGACAGGGGACGACTGTGACAGGGGGACGAATCTGTAGACAGGGGACGGTTCCTTGTCTACGCCGATAGGTCCTTCTCGCATTGTGTGTCTTAGCGTAGACAAGGAACCGTCCCCTGTCTA
>JAIRXA010000101.1 GCA_031268525.1 Coriobacteriales bacterium
CGACGGAGATCGAGCGCACACCATCCATGCGCTCAGAGATGACCGTCACTCCGTTATCGAGGACCGTCTGTTGATAGAACATGGCTGCTCCAATCGTGCGTCATGCGCATTCGGTGCGCGCCGACGATGCCCATGGACGCTCAGCGGCGACGGCGCGGCTTACGATCCTCGTCACTGCTGCCGCCACTGCTTCCGCGTTCGTTGCTGCGCCCCGAATCAAAACGACGCTCACCACTGCGCTGGCCAGAATCCGATCCAGCAGGAGCCTCGGGTTTGTCCAGACTGTCGAGTGAGACCTTGCCCTTGTCGTCGATGTCGATGATCTTCACACGCACCCTGTCGCCGATGGCGAGCACATCCTCGACCTTGCCGACACGCCCCTTGGCCACACGGCTGATATGCAGCAGACCATCCTTGCCGGGCAGCAGCTGTATGAAAGCACCGAAGCTCTGAATAGAGACGACCGTGCCCTGATATTCCTCGCCAATTTCGGGTACCTTGATGATTTCCTCGATACGACGCCGAGCTTCCTCGCCACCGGTATCCCGTGAGGCGATATAGACGGTACCGTCCTCGGTAACCTCGATGGTGGCGCCGGTCTCTTCCTGCAGGCCGCGAATGACCTTGCCGCCCGTGCCGATGACGTCGCGAATTTTGTCAGTCGGAATCTGGATTGAGATGATGCGCGGCGCGTGCTCGCTGAGTTCGGCACGAGGAGCCGAGATCGCCTCGGCTATTTTATTGAGAATAAAAGCGCGCCCCGTCTTTGCCTGCGAGAGCGCAGAGGCAAGAATATCGACGGTCAGGCCGCGGGCCTTGTTGTCCATCTGCAGGGCCGTGATACCCTTTTCGGTACCGCAGACCTTGAAGTCCATGTCGCCGAGGAAATCCTCGACACCCTGAATGTCGGAGAGAATGGCGACGCGCTCGCCTTCCTTGATCAGGCCCATCGCTATTCCGCTGACCGGGCGGGCAATGGGCACACCGGCGTCCATGAGTGCCAGGGATGAACCGCAGGCCGAAGCCATCGAGGACGAGCCATTCGATTCGGTGACCTCTGAGACGATTCGAATAGTGTAGGGGAAGTCGGCTTCAGCAGGTAAAACAGGCTGAAGAGCGCGCTCGGCAAGACGACCATGCCCGATCTCGCGGCGTTTGGGAGCGCCGAGGCGCCCTGCCTCGCCTGTGGAATAGGGCGGGAAATTGTAATGGTGGATATAGCGCTTGCCTGGGGCAGGATCGATGGTATCGAGCCGCTGCCATTCGTTGAGCATCCCGAGGGTGAGTACGCTGAGTACCTGAGTCTGCCCCCGCGTAAACAGGCCGGAGCCATGCGCACGTGGCAGAAAGCCCGGGGTGATGCTGATGGGACGAATCTCATCGACCGCACGCCCATCAACACGTTCTCCCGTTGAGAGCACCATCTCACGCATGGCCTTCTTCTCCAGACCTTTGAGTTGGGCTGCTATCTCTTTACTCCATGTGGCCTGATCCTCGGCACTGAAGGTCTCTTTGATCTGCGCCTTCAGCAGAGAAACCTTCTCGGTGCGCGAGAGCTTGTCGGCGTCTTTGAGAGCGGCGCTCATCTGATCAAAATAGGGTGCCACGCGCTCAGCGATTTCGGGATTCGTGTCATCAAGGGGGTATTCCTTTGGCTCAGGCGCGACACGATCAACAAAACGCTGCTGGATGGCGCAAAATTCGCCGATAACCTGTTGGCCAAAGGTCAGTGCGTCAAGGAGAATCTCTTCAGCGATCTCGTCAGCGCCCGCCTCGACCATCGAAATATAGTCGGCGGTACCCGCAAGGGTCAATTCGAGATCGGAATCCTCTTCTTCGGCAAAGGTAGGGTTGACTATGAACTCGCCGGTCGTCTTGCTGCGGCCAATACGTACGCCCGCGACTGGTCCATCGAAGGGCACGCCGCCGAGGAGCAGCGCCGCTGATGCGCCCATGATCGAGATGACGTCCGGCTGATTGACCTGATCGGCGGACAGGGTTGTCGCGACAATATGGACCTCGTTGCGGAATCCCTCGGGAAAGCCGGGGCGGATGGGACGATCAATCATGCGCGCAGACAGCGTACCCTTGTCCGAGGGACGCGATTCGCGCTTCAGATAGCCGCCGGGAATGCGTCCAACCGCATACATACGCTCAACGAAATCGACCGTCAGTGGGAAGAAATCGTAGTCCTTGCGTTCGTTTGAGACGACAGCCGTAAGCAACATGATGGTGTCACCCTGGGTGACGACAACCGCGCCGGTCGCCTGACGCGCGACCTCACCGGTCGTCAGCGTGTATTCCTTACCGTAGAGCTCAAAACTTTCTGTGATCTTTGTCATAAATTTTTCTTCTCTTCCTCTTTGACCTCTTGTCATGATATGCAAGACCTGATGGTTTTTGACCATGGGCAGAAAGCCCGACATGCATCCGGCGTGTGCAGGAACTACCTACAGAATGTTGGCAGGGCTTTCTGGCGTGATCGAGGTCATCAGATATTGTCGCGAATGCCGAGCTTGGCGATTAATTCACGGTAAACCGTAATATCACTCTTCTTGATGTAGGTTAACAGGCGACGACGCTTACCAACAAGCATCAGCAGCCCACGGCGGGTATGATGGTCCTTTTTGTGCACCTTGAGATGTTCGGTAAGATCTTTGATGCGTTGGGTGAGCAGTGCGACCTGAACCTCTGCGGATCCGGAATCCTTTGCATCCTTACCAAACTCCGCAATGATTTCGGCCGTTCTCTCCTTGCTCAGCGGCATGGTTCCACCTTCTTTCTGATTCGCCCTGAGCTGAGAGGTGCGCTGGTGGAGGCGTCACTCCAAGCAAAGGGCATTAACATAACCTTTACAGTCTACCCCAGTTTGAGCAGGAAGTCGAGGGACTTGAGCCTGATGTTGAGGTGAATACTCAACCATTCACCCGCCAGACGCAGCAGCCCAGGCCCTGCCTGCGATTCCTCGCCGTGTGCCAGTGGTTCCAAATCGATGAATCGGGAACCGATCAGAGCCCTGATCCACTCGATCCTGTCGGCGCCCGGCAAGGCATCCTCGCCTCCCCCACCCTGTTCACAACATTCTGAGCAGATCGCTCCGCCCTGAGTCAGAGAGAATGCGAACACGCCTGGGTTCCGGACGGCCAAATTTTCAGAGGAAGCCTCCTGCGGCGCAAAGGGTGTAGGGGCATGGAGACTCTCGTGAGACGGGGTGGTACCTTCAGTACGTCGCACGATGAGTTTGCGCCCGCAGCGGATGCACTCTCCAAGCTGTGGGGCAAAGCCCAGTTGAGCGGACATCTTCCAGAGAGCTGCCGCACAGATCAAGGCAATGCCATTCTCCCCCACGGCGCCAACACAACGCAGCGCCTCCACACTCAGAGGAAAAAGCCGTGGCTCCTCCATGCCATCACGTGTCGCCTTCTCCAGAAACTCGACGATGATAGCGGCGCCGGCGGAGTGGAGCACGTCGCTTCGTACCTGTTGATTGCTGGTGATTCCCTGCGATTCGGTGATGATGTCAAGACCTTTGCTTCGGTAGACTAAAACGCGCGCGACCGAATAGAGCTCCAGATTTGAGCCAAGACGGCTGCCGGGCCTGCGAGCTCCCTTGGCGACCGCCCTGACCTGCACACCCTCATCGCTGAAACCCGTGATGATCAGATCGGTCTCGCCGAGCTTCGTTTTGCGCAGCACCAGAAGAGTGATAGGTTCTGTAGGCCGTGCCATCTAGAGGCCCTCGCCATATCCGAAGCGGCGTATCTGATTGACGTCACGTCGCCAGTTCTTACGAACCTTGACGCGCAAATCCAAAAAGACCCTTGAGCCGAGCAGGTTCTCCAGATCGAGACGTGCTTCTGTGCCAAAGCGTTTGATGCGCTGTCCCCCCTTACCGATGATGATGCCTTTCTGCGATTCGTGCTCAACATAGATCAACGCGCGCACCGAGACCAGTTTGCGTCTGCGATCCTGTTCCAGCTCCTCAACCACCACCCCAATGGCATGGGGCACCTCCTCATGGGTGCCAAGCAGGAGTTTCTCGCGGATAAACTCGGCGATGAGCACCTCAAGAGGTTGATCGCTTGTCATGTCGGGCGAAAACCAACGAGGCCCCTCGGGCAACATCGTCTGCGCCACCTGGAGAAAAGCTGCGACGTTCTCCCCCCGAAGGGCGCTCAGTGCGACGATGGCGTCAAAGGGCGCGGCATTGCGTTGGGCATGGCGGCAAGCAGCCTCAATCTGCCCTTCGATGCATGCCTCGTCGACCAGGTCGGTCTTCGTCACCACGAGCATCCGCTGCGCCGTAGTGCTTACGAGCGCATCCAAAACCCACTCATCACCCGTCCCAAAAGGCGCTGAGGCATCGAGCACGAAGGCGACGATATCAACGGATTCGAGCGCCTTTGCCGCCGAACGATTGAGCTCCTCACCTAAAACGTCATGCGGCTTATGGACGCCGGGCGTATCGACGAGGATCAGCTGGTAGGCATCATCATTGACGATCGCGCGGAAGCGATGACGGGTAGTCTGGGGGGTATCCGAAACGATGGCGACCTTATGCCCGACAAGGGCATTGATCAGGGTTGATTTCCCGGCATTTGGCCGCCCGGTCAGGGTGAGAAAGCCGGAGCGAAAGGGCACGGGAGTCGAGTCATCGGTCATAGCGTCCATCCGCCTATCCGAACAAGGGCTGTTGCGAAGATGATCAGACCGACAAGAGCGGCGCCGATGGCCAGTAGGAGAACCATGCCCGCAGCGGCATCCTTGGCGATCTTTGCCAGAGGATGTATCTCGGGCGAGATGCTGTCGACAAGCGCCTCGATACCGGTGTTGAGCGTCTCGGCAGCCAAAACCATGACGATGCAGATGATGATTGCAGCCCACTCGGGACCCGTCAGTCGCAGCAGGGCGCTCGCCACGAGCACAAGGAGGGCTATCACCAGATGGATACGCATGTTGCGCTGCGTACGCACCGTATGAACGATACCCGACAATGCGTAGCCAAAAGCCGCACGGAGAGTCCTGCGTCTATCGGGGCGCTCAGAACTCATCCGGCGTACCCTCCCGCTTCAGCTCACACAGGGAAAAATACTCATCCTCGCGCGCCTCCATTGCCTGTGCATCCTCTTTGTTCAGATGATCATGGCCGAGCAGATGGAGGATGCCGTGAATGACCAGTATCCATAACTCCTCTTCAAGACTGACTTCCTCCTGCAAGGCACGTGTACGGGCAAGCTCGGGGCAGATGACGATGTCTCCGAGCACCACCGTCTCCGCTTCCTGATCGCCCGACGCCTCCCCCTCAAAGGCAGCCTCTGACGTATCGGGGGCATCGCATTCGAATGAGAGCACGTCGGTTGCCTCGGGTCTGTCGCGGTAGACGGCATTGAGTGTTGTGATCTCTTCGACCGTGACGAAGGAGAGGGAGACTTCGAGTGCCTCTGCCATGCCTTCGCGCTCGAGAACGAAGCGTGCGAGATCGACAACATGCTCAAGAGGCAGAGCCTCGCCGCTGCGATTGTCGATTTGGATATCCATCAGGCGCCCCCGCCGTTTTCCCCGGCGTCATAGGCGGCAACAATCCGCTGTACGAGTGAGTGCCGCACGACATCCTTGCCACTGAGGTCGACGAAGGCGATGTCGGCCACACCCGTAAGGATGGAACGCACGCTTGCGAGACCCGAGACGTTTTTGGGCAGGTCAAGCTGAGTGATGTCGCCCGTAATAACCATCTTCGAGCCAAAGCCAAGACGCGTGAGAAACATCTTCATCTGCTCGGCGGTGGTGTTTTGAGCCTCGTCGAGGATGATGAAGCTGTCATTGAGCGTACGCCCGCGCATGAAGGCCAAAGGCGCGATTTCGATAACGCCCTGTTCGATATAGGCGTTTCCGCGCTCCATGTCGGTCATATCAAAAAGCGCGTCGTACAGCGGGCGGATGTAGGGGTCGATCTTCTCGTTGATGGTCCCCGGCAAAAAGCCGAGCGACTCGCCAGCTTCGACGACGGGGCGGGTGAGGATGACGCGGCCGACCTCCTTACGCTTCAATGCGGCGACCGCCATCGCCATCGCGAGGTAGGTCTTACCGGTACCCGCCGGACCGATGGCAAAGGTGACCGTGTTGCTGCGTATGGCGTCAACATAGCGTTTCTGGCCAGCGGTCTTGGCACGAATGGCCTTGCCTCGATAGGTAAGAAGAATGTCCTCGCGCAGAATGGATGGCGTAAACTCGCCGTTGCGAATCAGATCGATGGATTGCGCGAGTTCCTCCGGGGTAATCTCGCAACCCCCATCAACCATCTTCATCATGTCGGCAAACAATGCCGTAAGTATCTGTATCTCCAGTGCGTCTCCACCGATGTCGATACGATTACCCCGCAGGGTGATGTGTGCGTCGAATCGATCCTCGATCGTTCGTAATAAAGAGTCGTTGACACCAACGAGGCGCGCAACATCAAGATGCTCGGGAATGGTCAGCGATACCTGGGTGAAATCCAAAACTGCTCCTTACTCAGAAAGGGGTTCTGCTCGTATCAGGGTATCACGCACGACCTCAAAACGCATCAGCATGAGGCTGCCCGTTTGTAGGTTCATCGGCACACGCACCCTCTGGTAGCTCTCGCTTCTCCCCCATCCGCCGCCTTCGACGAGAACCCACTCACGACTGCCCGCTCGCGTCGAGACGTCGGCACGGGCAAGCTCCCTTGCAAGTGCCCGCATCTCACGGGCGCGATGGGCAAGGAGCCGGGCGTCAATCTGATCGGTGCGTGCGGCAGCCGATGTTGTCCTGCGTGCCGAAAAACGAAAGACGTGCATACGCGAAAAAGCCATTTCACGGCAAAAAGCGATACTACTCGCATGATCGCTTTCACTTTCACCGGGGAAGCCGCAGATCACATCGGTCGTCAATCCCAACTGCGGCAGGAGTGTGCGCGCCAACATGATGTGTTCACGAAAGAAAGCGGTGTCGTAGGGGCGACTCATCTCCTTCAGGGTCCTGTCCGAGCCACTTTGCAGGGGCAGATGCAGATGCGCGCAGATTCTCCCACGAGAGGCCGCCATCAGAGACAACAGCTCCTCCGTCGCATACTGTGGTTCCAGAGAGGAGAGTCTGAACCGAAGGCCATGACAGACAGACAGCAATTCTTCCAGCAGTTTACTGAGATCGCGACCCCCTGAAACATACTGCCCGATGTTGACGCCGGTGAGTACGATTTCGCGCACACCGGCACGCTCGGCTGTCTGGGCCTGCCCAAGGATTGTGGAAAGCGATTCACTGCGCGAAGGACCTCGTGCCTGCGTGACAATACAGTAGGAACAGGAGCAATCGCAACCGTCCTGAATTTTGATACCCAGGCGTGTTGGAAAGGCTGCCGTACTGCGGATCAAGGTCTCATCACACTCGGTGCACGGTGCTTCACTCTGCGTGCATACCAGAGTCTTTGCCCGCTCCAGAGCTCGCAGACGGTCGGGCTCGACGATGACCCGTGCGCCCAGACGCGCATAGTCCGCCTGTTCTAAAGCGACCGCACAGCCGGTCACGATGACGGGGGTGTCTGCCCTTGCGGCAAGCGCCTGCCGTACGGCCTTGCGAGTCTTCGCGTCCGCCTCGCCCGTCACGGTGCAGCTGTTCACCAGCACGACTGAAGCCTCGGCAAGAGGCACCGAGCATGCCCCTGCCGCAAGGAGGGCGGCGGCCATCGTGTCCGACTCCACGCGATTGACCTTACAGCCCAGATTGTGGATGTAAAAGCCCTTATTCAACACGTCCAGCCCTTATTCAACACGTCCGAAAACCCCTATTCCACACGTTCGCTCGCACCCAGTGCCCCGAGGTGGTACAACACGATTGCGGAGGCAGCAACAGCAGCGGTCTCGGTACGTAAGATACCCTCCCCAAGACTGGCGAGACGTGCGCCCTTCTCAGCCATCAACGCAATCTCCGATTGCGAAAAACCGCCTTCGGGGCCGATGAACAAGGCGATTCGCGGGTTTGCGAAAACTCTCTTTGCCATCTCCCTGACGATCTGTCCCAGGGAGCCCGTCTGAGCTTCCTCCCAGCAGACGATCAGGCCATCTTGATCCGCAAGCAGACGCAAAGCGCCCTCAAGATCCACCGGTTCCTCTATGACGGGGAAGGTCAGGCGGGCGGACTGTTCGCTGGCGGCACGGGCTATTCTCCCCCATCGCCTCACCTTCTCCGCACGCTTCATGGCGCTCAGGCGTATGGTCGAGCGCTCACTTTCGAGGGGTATCAGACGCAGGATGCCCAGCTCCGTCGCCTGTCGAACCGTTTGATCCATAGAGTCATTTTTGGAGATACCTTGCACGAGGGTCAGCTGCTCACCCACCCTGTCGAGAAACGTACGCAGGAGACGTCCGGTAAGCAGGGGTTCAGGCATACCGTGCAGTTTCTCGACGAGAACTTCAAGGCCCGTACCCCGTCCATCGGTCAACACAATGCTCTCGCCCGCTCGGATGCGAGCAGTTCTCAAATGCTCCCAGAGTTCGCGGTCAAGCGTCAGGCGAAAATCCCCGCGGTCATCCGGGTTCAGGGACTTCTCCACAAAGAAATGCGGCAGAGTCACGGTCGACGATACCTTGCAGATTCCTGCGTCACGAAAGGGCATCCTTGAGGCGCTGCATGGGGCCCTTGCGTCCGCCGATCTCGTCGCCAAACTCGGCGGCCAAATCCTCCAGAAGCTCCTGCTGGCGCTTCGTCAGGTTCTTGGGGATGATAACGAGAACATGCGCGTACAGGTCACCTCGCGTGTCCTTCTTGAAGCGCGGCATCCCACGTCCCTTGACGCGGATCACCTGCTCGTTCTGGCAGCCTTCAGGTATCTCGACCTCAACCTTCTCGTTTGGCAAAATGCCATCCACCTCAACTCGGGCGCCGAGGGTGGCCTGCGTGATGGATACCTGTCGCCGCACGTGCAGGTCGTCGCCGTCTCGCTGAAAACTGCGGTGCTGCTCGACGCGCACGGTGACGATCAGATTGCCCGCAACCGCCCCATGCAGACCCGCCTCGCCATACCCCATCAGGCGCAGCTGCTGTCCGTCGCGGATACCATGCGGCACCTCGACGGTAATCCGTTGGCGATCGGGCAGGCGACCCTGTCCCTCGCAGTCAGGGCAGGGAATATCGATGGTCTGCCCGGTACCACCGCATTCAGGGCAGGTTGTCTGGGTTTGCATGTCGCCGAGGAAGGTTCGTTGGATTGAGATGACGCGCCCGCTCCCCTTGCAATTCGCACAGGCTACCATCTTGCCACCTTCGGCAAGGCCCGTACCCTTGCAGGTCTCGCAGGGAGCGAGGCGATCATAGACGATTTCCTTCTTGGCACCGGTCGCGACCTCTTCCAAAGTGAGTTTGAGGCCAACGCCCATGTCCCGTCCCTCGCGACGAATGGCCGCACGTCCGTGCGCCGCACCGCCGAAGAAGGTCGAGAACAGATCGCCCATTCCGAAGCCTGAGCCAAAAAGATCATCGAGGTCAACGTACTGATAACCTCCGCCACCTCCCTGACTGCCAACCGAGCCGTAACGATCATACTGAGCGCGTTTTCCGGTGTCTGAAAGCACGTCGTAGGCCTCGTTGAGCTCCTTGAAACGCTCTTCGGCATCCGGCGACTTGTTCACGTCGGGATGCAACTCGCGCGCCTTGCGGTAAAAAGCCTTCTTTATCTCACTATCCGTCGCATCTCGGGCGACCTCAAGTATCTTGTAGTAATCGCTTGCCACATGCTTCCTTTCTCAGCTGCCTGCGGACATGGTGCCGATAGACCGTACGGCCAGAGAGACGGCCTGTATGACGGTACGATAGTCCATACGTGTTGGGCCGAAGACCGCGATGACTCCCGTGTGATGATAGGTCGCCAGGCGCTCGGCAATCAGGGAAAAAGGCGAAAGCGGGCCATCGGCCTCCCCTATTCCGACAAGTACCCGAAAACGCGTCTGATAGAGCGCATTCTCAAGCAGAAAACCCAGCGCCTGTGAGCGTTCAAGCAGCTCCATCAAGGGAACGAGCGCCTGAGCATCATGAAACTCAGGCTGTGCGAGCAGGCGCGACAGACCGCGCTGCTGGACCGTGCGTTCAGGACTGGTGAGCCACAGAACCGCCAGCAGGCCAGTCGCCTCACTCAGCGCATCGAGCGCGATACCGGAGCGCTCCTCGAGGTCGGGAGCTGCCACTTCGCGCGAGCCGACGGGATGCACCGCAACCTGCCTGTTCGTTGCGGACACCGTCGATGAAGCAGCGTGACCGCGCGCCAGACGTGTGAGCAAAAGACCGTTGACAAACATGCGGAAGCCGAGATTGGTTGGCATGCGCCCTGCCGAAGTGTGGGGAGAACGCGCAAAACCATCGGCCTCAAGACCCATCAGCTCACTTCGGATGGTCGCCGAGGAGATGTCGGTCAGATAGGTCTGCGCAAGGCGACGCGACGCAACGGGCGCAGCGCTCGCCACGTACTCGTCAACGAGCGCATTGAGAACCTTCTGACGCCGATCAGTCAGCATGTCGTGCACACCTTTCGTTCTTCTTGAAACAAAGTCTCCTCTTCAGCCAATCTTATATGGTAACAGTCCGCGACGCTTCAACACGCCACAGAGAAACAATCGTCAGCAAAATGTCATTGACTGCGTGACCCCGAAACGCCAGCGAGGGCCCATATTCGCCCGTAGAGCTCGTTGCCGAGAAGCCAGCCTCGAGCAGTTGGGCGGTAACGCTTCTCGTCTGCCTCGACCAGGCCGAGATCGATGAGTTCGGAGAAGACCTCATAAGCTCCGGGAAGTATGATGTCTGCCCGAGTAAGCTGTTCGCGGGCAATCCCCTCGCTCATCCGCATCCCGAGCATCAGATCTTCGGTGATTGCCTGCGCAGGCGTCAGGGTCTCGACAACCTTTCCTCCCATCAGACGCTCACGGCCCGTGGCGCTCTGACGCATCCCCGCCGCTCCCCTACCCAGCCCCAGATAACTGACACCTGTCCAGTAGGCGCTGTTATGGCGACATTCAGATCCCGGTTTTGCATATGAGGCAACCTCGTAGCGATGATAACCCTGCTGGCGGAGGTGCTCGGCGGCCTGCTCCATGAAAAGCGCCTGCGTATCCTCGTCCAGCGACACGAGCCTACCCTGCTTGGCAGCGTGAGCAAAGGGCGTGCCCTCCTCAACCGTGAGCGGATAGATGCTGATATGCGGCAGGTCGAAGGTTTCCGCCGCTTCGAGGCTTGCGAGCCAGCTGGCCATCGTCTGTCCGGCGATCCCGCAGATCAGATCGATGGACAGATTGTCACAGCGCTCTCGAATGGCCGTAATCGCCCCGCGTGCACGAGCAGCGTCATGGATACGTCCCAATGCACGTAAGTCCGCATCCTGAAAACTCTGCACACCTAGGGAAAAACGGTTAACGCCGAGGGCAAAGAGGTCGCGAACGAGCGAATCGGTGATCTGTTCCGGGTTGGCCTCCACCGTGAACTCAAGGCCAGTGAGGTCGATGCTCAGGGCAAGGGTGTAGACGAG
Organism: Coriobacteriales bacterium; assembly: GCA_031268525.1. Taxonomy (GTDB): domain Bacteria; phylum Actinomycetota; class Coriobacteriia; order Coriobacteriales; family UBA8131; genus JAIRXA01. Next base: position 11,525 of record JAIRXA010000101.1, read on the forward strand.
TTGCACGAGTCGTCGAGAACCGAGGAAACTGGGAGAACCGCCACCGATATAGACGCTTCGGACAGCGGAAAGCAGCCCCTCACGTGCGACGTCACGCACTTCACGGATCAAGCCATCGAGATAGGTATCGATCCGCGGATCATCGGGCGCTACTGCCTCGGTCGTAAAATCACAGTAGGCACAGCGAGACGCACAAAAGGGAATGTGGAGATACAGAGCTCCATAGGGTTCAGATTGTGCGGCGTTCATCGACTCAACATTCATCTAGTATCCATGAAAACAGGGCCTCGTAATCGGCCAGAGACACACAGGTCTGAACCGCACGACGAAGAGCGCCTGCCTGAGGAGTCCCACGAAAGTACCAGGCAGTATGCTTACGCATCGAGGCAAGACGCCTTGGATAGCACGTCGCCAGACCCCGGGTATGTTCGCGGGCAATCCGCACGCGTTCGCCCAGATCGGGGACGCCATCTGACGGGTTCTTTCCTGTAGACAGGGTGCTTCCGGCAGAAAATATCCAGGGATTACCCTGAGCACCGCGTGCGACCATGACCGCACGTGCCCCCTGCTCTTCGCGATAGAAGCGAATGTCGTCTCGGGTGAAGACATCGCCACTGGCGATCACCGGGATCTCAACGGCAGCAACCACACGTCCGATAAGCTCGCGATCGGCGCTACCGTGGTAGAACTGCTGGGCTGTACGACCGTGTATGGCAAGCGCTGCCATACCACACTGTTGTGCTCTCCGTGCGAACTCTACGGCGATATCCTCGTCAAGCTCGTAGCCCTTACGGAACTTCACGGTCACCGGTAAGTCCACAGCCGAGACAACTGCTCGCATAATAGTGTCTGCCAACAGGGGCTCGCGTAGTAAAGCAGCGCCGTCGCCCTTGGTGACGATTTTGCGGGCCGGACACGCCATATTGATGTCGATCAGCGCCAGATTGCCGTCAAAGCGCTCCTCCAACACACATGCCTGCTTTGCCAGCACATCCGGCTCGTGTCCGAAGAGCTGCGCCGCCACGGGTTGCTTTGTCTCATCAGCAAGCAGGTCAAAGGATTTCTGGTTGCCAAAGCTCAGGCCCTTAGCCGAAACCATCTCCGTATACGTCAGGTCAGCCCCCATGCGCGCACAGAGGGAGCGGAAGATGGGGTCGTTGACGCCCGCCATCGGCGCGAGCAAAACGCCGCGTCCGAGCAGTTCGTCGATGGTCGGACGGACGCTCATCGAACCCTGATAATCACTCGTCAACCTTCAGGATTGCCATGAAGGCCTCCTGTGGAACCTCGACACTGCCGATATTCTTCATACGCTTCTTGCCCGCTTTCTGCTTCTCCAACAGCTTACGCTTGCGGGTGATATCGCCTCCATAGCATTTGGCGAGCACATCCTTACGACGCGCCTTGACCGTCGTGCGTGCCAGCACACGCCCCCCGACCGCCGCCTGAATAGGCACCTCAAAGAGTTGACGAGGGATGATCTCCTTGAGCCGTATGGACAGCGTGTTGCCCATCGAATAGGCCTTGTCCCTATGTACGATGAAACTCAGGGCGTCCACAGGTTTGCCTGACAGAAGGATATCAAGACGTACAAGTTGAGAGAATCGATAATCGGAGAACTCATAATCGAGCGAGGCATAGCCCTTCGTGCGGCTCTTGAGCTGGTCAAAGTAGTCCATGATCAGCTCGGAGAGCGGGATATCCCAACGCATCTCAACGGTGGTCGTCGAAAGGTACTGCATGGTGTCAAAGACGCCGCGTCGCGCGATAGAGAGATCCATGACGGCGCCGACGTAATCAGGCGGAATGAGGATGGTCGCCTTGAGGTAGGGCTCTTCAATGTGCTCGATGGATACAGGATCGGGCATATCCTGCGGCGAATGAATGGAGAGCATCTCCCCATTGGTGAGAAAGACGTGGTACTCCACGCTGGGTGCCGTCGCAAGCAGATCGAGGCTGAATTCACGTTCAAGGCGCTCCTTGACGACCTCCATGTGGAGCAGGCCGAGGAAACCAACGCGAAATCCAAAGCCCAGAGCGTGGCTTGTTTCCGGTTCATAGACAAGTGCCGGATCGTTGAGTCGCAGCTTGTCGAGCGCATCGCGCAGGTCGGTATACTGGTCGCCCTCAAGGGGGAAGATGCCCGTATAGACCATCGGTTTGACCTCGCGATAGCCGGGCAGGGGTTCGCTGACGCCACCACGCTCCAGAGTCACGGTGTCGCCGACCTTCACGTCTGCAGGATCCTTTAGGCCCGTAATGAGATAGCCAACCTCACCGACCATAAGATTGTCAACCGGTGTATTGGCAGGACGGCGCACGCCAACCTCCTCGACCTGTGTCGCGACGTCGGTTGCCATGAAGCGAATCTTCTGACCCGTGGTGAGGGTGCCGTCGATGATTCGTACGAGAGCTACGACTCCACGATAGGCGTCAAAATAGGAATCGAAGATCAGTGCCGCAAGGGGCTGATCCGCAGCACCGGATGGCAGGGGGATACGCTGAACGATTGCCTCCAGCAGTTCCTCGACGCCTTCCCCGGTCTTGCCGGAAACCAAAATGGCCTCATCGGCGGGTATGGCCAGCCCTTCCTCAATCTCATGACGGACACGTTCAATATCGGCAGCCGGCAGGTCGATCTTGTTGATAACGGGGATGATCTCCAGACCGGCATTCATGGCCATCAGGGCATTCGCAACCGTCTGTGCCTCTACGCCCTGCGTCGCGTCGACAACGAGCACCGCTCCCTCGCAGGCAGCCAGTGAGCGGGAGACCTCATAGGTAAAGTCCACGTGTCCCGGTGTGTCGATGAGGTTGAGCTGGTAGGTCTGGCCGTCGCGCGCATCGTACATGACCCGTACGGCCTGCGACTTGATGGTGATCCCACGCTCGCGCTCAATGTCCATCGAGTCGAGCACCTGCTCGACCATGTCGCGCTCGGCAATGGTGTGAGTCAGCTGCAAGACCCTGTCGGCGAGAGTCGATTTCCCATGATCTATATGGGCGATGATGGAGAAATTGCGTATCAGGGATGGATCGGTCATGGTCCCGTCTCTATCGCGAGACGGGCACCCGCAGATGCCCGTCTCAGTGGTCAGTATGTCAGGGCGTGTTTATTCCTCGCTTGTTGTTGGCTCGGGTTTCGGTGCTTCCTCGGCGGGGACTTCGGCGACGGGCTCGACGGGCTCGGTGGGGGCCTCAGCAGATTCCTCAATGGGAGTCTCGACGTCTTCTTCGGTAGGCACTTCGGCTTCCTCAACGGGGGCCTCGACGTCTTCTTCGGCGACGGGCTCGACGTCCTCGGTGGGGGCCTCAACAGCTTCTTCAGCAGGAGCCTCAGCTTCCGTCTCACTTCCGCCTGCATCGGCATCCATCTCGTCGGCTGCCTCAAGCTCGCCATCGGATTCGCCCTGACCTTCCTCACCCTTCTCCTCGCCACGCTCCTTGCGGGTCTTTGGCTTGGGCTTCGGGACGTTTGGATCAGGCTCGGAAACCTCGATCTCGATTCCCAGAGTCTCGGCGGCTGACTTCATGGAAAGCGAAATGCGACGGCGGTCAGGGTCGATATCCATGACCTTGACGTGCACCGTATCGCCGACATGTACAACCTGTGAGGGCGACTCGATGTGGCGACCCGCCATTTCAGAGATATGGACGAGGCCCTCGATATTGTCACCAAGCTCAACAAAGGAGCCAAAGCTCACGAGCTTGGTCACGCGGCCCTCAATGATCGCACCGATCGGGAAATTCTTGACAAGCTGGCGCCACGGATCCTCGGTGGTTTGCTTCAGGCCCAGCGAGATACGCTCGCGACTGAGGTCAACCTCCAAAACCTGCACTTCAACCTCATCGCCAACCTTGACGACCTCGGAGGGATGGGAGACATGATTCCAAGACAGCTCGCTGATGTGCACGAGACCATCGATACCGCCGAGATCAACGAAGGCGCCAAAATCGACGATGGAAGAGACGGCGCCCTTCAGGCGCATACCGGGCACAAGCTTCTCCAAAATCTCACTGCGCTCATTCTTACGACCCTCTTCCAGCACCACACGACGCGAGAGAACCACATTGTTGCGGTTACGGTCCATCTCGATGACGCGTGCTTCGATATGCTCACCGGTAAAGGATTCCAGATCCTTGACGCGACGCAGGTCGACCAGAGACGCCGGCAGGAAACCTCGCAGACCGATATCGAGGATCAGGCCGCCCTTGACCACCTCGATGACCTCACCTATGACGTTCTCGCCGGAGTTGAACTTCTCTTCGATGTCGATCCAGGCGCGCTCGTATTCCGCGCGCTTCTTGGAGAGGATCAGGCGGCCTTCCTTGTCTTCCTTCTGGAGGACAAGAGCCTCGATCTTCTCATCGATACTGACGATTTCCGAGGGATCGAGGTCCTTACGGATGGACAGCTCGCGCGCCGGTATGACTCCCTCTGATTTGAAACCGATATCGAGCAACACCTCATCATGCTCAATCTTAACGACGGTTCCAGCAACGAGATCGCCTTCGTCAAAGTCAGTGATCGTCTCGTCGATGAGCTTTGTAAGCTGGTCATCATCAACCAACTCCAGCTCAATCACTGAAGTGTTCTTGATTTCACTCAAGGGTGGACCCCTTCCGTATAGGGGCCCCTTGTGCCATGCTCTCCGTCACGAACCTCGTACGCTGAGTGGAAACTGAACATGTCTCGGGGCCAACAGTAGTTTGCTCTCGGACCGATGCCCGGGATACATCGTTCAGTATAGCGTTTCAGCAGGGTCAAGGACAAGCTATCGCGCAAGAAGCGCGCGAGAAGTCAACTCTCAAGGACCGATGGTGCGAATCGCGTGCAAAGTGCGGCCTCCACCATGGGGCTTACCCAGAAACTCACGCTGCCACCCATGCTTGCAATTTCCTTCACCATTGAGGAGCTGAGATACATATGTTCAGGTGCCGCCATGATGAACATCGTTTCCAGCGAGGGGTTGAGGCGATAGTTGAGCGCTGATTGCTGAAACTCCGACTCGAAGTCGGTCACGACGCGAAGCCCCTTGACGATGGCCTGCGCACCCACCTCAACCGCGAAGTCCACCAGCAGTTTTGAGAAAGGCCTGACCTCGGCGTTTGGAACATCCTTCAGCGCGTCACGCGCAAAGGCGACACGCTCGTCCAGAGTGAAGAGCGGACCACCACCCTTGCTCTGCGAGGTCGCAACACCGACGATCACGGTATCGAATATCTGTGAAGCGCGCACGACGACATCGATATGGCCCATCGTGATGGGGTCAAAAGTCCCGGGGATCAGAGCGGCTCGCACGTCGATTCCTTCCTCAACGGCATAGATAGTAGCGTATCTGGGTCGTTCCGTAGGTCTTGCAGGATAGCATCTCCAGCTCGAAAGGTGAACCGTCGCTCGACAGCACACTGCCCTTAAGGCCTTCTTCGGCGTCAATGCCCTGCTCATAGCTGATGAGCGTCCCGGGACCAAGGGCACCTGATCGTGCGATATCGGCAAGCAATGCCTTCACGCTGCCCTGCTCCAGATCGTAGGGCGGATCGAGGATAAGGAGGTCATGGGGCGCCGAGGTCGGCAGCCTCGCAGGCAGTCTCTTCTGTGTTGAAGCTGCGAAGATATCTCCGGCGATGACCAGTGAGCGCTCAGACGTGTCGAGACCGAGACTTGCGAGATTCGCGTGAATGACCGTGAGTGCGCGTCGGTGTCGCTCGACAAACACACAATGGGCCGCCCCTCGCGAGAGCGCCTCGATTCCAAGCGCGCCGCTGCCTGCAAAGGCATCCAGCACGTACAGGCCCTCAAAACCGGAGCCCTTGGGTGCAAGGGAGATGACCGTACTCGCCCACGCCTCGCGGACCCGATCGGTCGTCGGACGCGTTGCACTGCCCGGAACAGCCGCGAAGCTACGCCCTCGCAGGTCACCCGCGATCACTCGCATGGCAGTTTTTTCATAACGTATCCTCAGGGTCTGGGAACGCCTGCTCAAGCTCCCGGGCGAGAAGGCGATGTTCGGGCTTGGTAAGCAGGGGATCGCGCGCCAGCAATTCATGGGCCTGCTGGTGCGCCACCTTGATGAGATCGGCATCACGCACGACGTTTACCAGCTTCAGCTGTCCCAGCCCATGTTGTCGGCTGCCCAGAATATCGCCTTCACGACGCAATTTCAGGTCATATTCTGCCAGCTCAAAGCCATCGTTGGTGCGCTCCATCGCTCCCAGACGCTCCCGGGCCTCATCGCTGAGCGCACCGGCAACGAGGAATATCTCGGCATCACGTTCTCCGCGACCGACACGTCCCCGAAGCTGATGCAGCTGAGAGAGACCAAAGCGATCCGCATCCTGAATCACCATAACCGTGGCATTGGGCACATCGACGCCGACCTCGACGACCGTTGTCGAGACAAGGATATCAAGCTCACCAGCCCGAAAGGCATCCATGACGGCTCGCTTCTCGACGGGTTTCAGGTGGCTGGTCATCAAACCGATCCGCCGTTCAGGAAAGACCTTTGCGCGCAGATAGGCGACTTCCTGTTCGACGGCCTTGAGGGCTCCCTCATCAACCTCATCGGAAAACTCGGTCAACAGTGCGGGGCTGTCGGTCTCGTCGTCGTCGGGCGCATCGCCTTCCCGCCTTGCATCATCTGCCTGCTCATGGCTGATCAGTGGACAGATGATATAGGCCTGCTCTCCCCTATCGAGAGCGCATCGAATTGCCTCATAGGCAAGATGGACGCCACTGCGCGCGATGACACGGGTCTTGCTTTTGGTTGCCGTTATCGGACGCTCGCGGATGTAGGAGCATTCCATGTCGCCATAGATGGTCAGCGCAAGCGATCGCGGGATCGGCGTTGCCGTCATCGTCAGCAGATCGCAGCCGGAGCCCTTCTCGCATAAAGCTGCCCGCTGCGCCACACCAAAGCGGTGTTGCTCGTCGATGACCACAAGGCTCAGGCGCTGAAAGAGGACGTCGGGTTCGATGAGGGCATGCGTACCAAACAGGACGCTGATATGCCCATTTGCGAGTCCCTCTCTGAGATCGCGGCGGACTGCGGCGGGAGTTGAGGAGGTCAGCAGCGCCCAGGGAATACCGAGCCGATCAAAGAGAGGCCCGAGTTTCAGTGCGTACTGCTCGGCCAGAACCTCGGTTGGGGCCATCATGGCGGCCTGTGTGCCACTGTCATGTGCGGCAGCCAGAGCGTGGGCAGCGACGATGGTCTTACCGGTGCCCACATCCCCGAGCAGCAGCCGATTCATGCAGCGCGCATCAGCCATGTCGGCGAGTATTTCGGCAACGGCACAGGACTGATCGGTCGTCAGACGGAAGGGAAGCGACGCCGTAAGCGCCTGACGAGCAGCCCCTGCGGTCAGATGCTTGATCGGCTGAACGGTGGAAGTGGCGCGGTTGCGGCGAAGCATCATGAAAAGCTGAAGCTCAAAGATCTCCTCAAATGCCAGACGGCGATGTGCCTGCCTGCGCTCGTCCTCATCAAGCGGGAGATGGAGTGCTCGCAAAGCCGTCTGACGCGACCGGAAGTTTCCTCTTACCCGCAGAGTGGCAGGCAGAGGGTCGAGCAGCGCAGGCAGCCTGTCAAGTGCCTCCCGTATGATCCGCGCGATCCAGGCGCTTGAGATGTCGGCATTTGCCCGATAGACGGGCAGGATACCGCCGACCTTCTGATCGGTGGGAATGGTGGTGACGAGGGGCGATGCCATGCGCCAGTGCCCATAGCCATGCTCCACCTTACCAAGGAGCAGCAGTTTGCTACCCGTTTTGAGTGTGCGTGCCATCCAGGGCTGATTGAACCAGCTCGCGATCAGAACACCGCTTCCATCAAGTATCGAAGCCTCAACGATCATCAGACGGGGGCGTGGCCGCTTGATCTTGATCTCGTCGACCGTGCCCATGACACTGAGCTTCTCGCCGATGGTCAGATCGCGGATAGCCACCACCTGCGAAAAATCGTTATAGCGAATGGGAAAGTGAAACAGCAGGTCGCGGATCGTCTCGATCCCGAGACGCGCGAGGCCCCTCAGGCGTGCGCCCTGGGCGAAGCGCAAGCCCGTAACAGGCGTATGCAGGAAGTCGGTTTGCTCTATTCTGTCCATTGCACCTGAGGGGACAAGCCTTTATTCCGCAGCCATGACCAGCGGATACAGTGGCTGTTCGCCTCGATGGGCATCGATCTCAAGCTCAGGATAGGCATCTTTGATCCGTGCGATGATGTCCTCAAAATCGCTGTCGCTCAATTCTCTGCCAGCGAGAATGGTCAGCGTGTCAGCCTCTTCGGCTATGATCCCCACGAGTGTGATGGCAACCGAAACAAGATCGCTGCCAACGACTTCGATGCTGTCATCGGCTATGCCGATGATGTCGCCTTCGCAAATCGGTGCTCCCTTGGCCGTCTTGGCGTCCTTGATCGCGCGCGTAAGCTCTCCGGAATGCATTTCGGCGATTGCGGTCTGCATGGCCTCGGCGTTGTCGGCCAGCGAGGCATCGAGATCGGCCACGAACAATGCCGAAAAGGATTCCGGCACACTCCTGGTGGGGACCACCACGACCGTTTTCTCGCTGACCTCGGCGGCGGCGTTCGCGGCAAGAATGATGTTCTTATTGTTTGGAAAGATGATCACCTTCGAGGCATTGACCTGATCGATCGCCTGCAACAAATCCTGCGTCGAAGGGTTCATGGTCTGTCCACCACTGACGACACGATCCACGCCCAGGGAATGCAGGATTCTCTCCATGCCTTCTCCCGATGCAACCGCGATGAAGGCTATCTGCTTTTCCGGGCCTTTTGCTTCATCGAGATCAGTCGCACGAGCCGTACCGGCCGCTTCGTCAGATGAAGGGCTGGACTCTGGGCTCTCGCTGTCCCGTGTAATATCTTTCAGGCGTTCGGCGCTTTGCAGGCGCATGTTATGGATGTGCACTTCTGCGACCTGCCCACGCTCGGTCATATAGGTCAGAACCGTGCCGGGCTCATTGGTGTGGACATGGACCTTGAAGTCGGGATGCGCCCCAACGAGAAGCTCGCAATCACCCATGCGAGCAAGAAATTCGTGCGCGTCGTCAAGCGCGAGATCGGCGCTGTTGAGCAGGAATTCGGTGCAGTACAGATAGCTGCTGCCCTCCCAATCATCAATCTGTTCGATGGCGACCTTGGGACCTGTGGGCGAAGCTTTGCCCGTCAGAAAATGCTCGAAAGCAGCGGTTTGCGTGCCTGCGATCGAGGCGACGAAGCCTTCGATCATCAGGGCGAAACCATAGCCTCCGGCATCGACAACCTTGTTCTCCTTGAGCACCGGAAGCAAATCGGGTGTGCGGTTGACCGAATCAAAGGCTTCGCGCGAAAGTGCCTGCAATGTGTCCATCGGCCCCAGCCCCTCCGTAGCCGCCCTCTGTGCCCCCTCCGCGACATCGCGAAGGACCGTGAGAATGGTTCCCTCAACCGGCTTGCGCACTGCACTGAAGGCAACTTCGACCGCGCGGGCCAGTGCCAGAGCGATTGTGGCGGCATCAAGGTATTCCGCCGCGGCCACCCCATCACAGATGCCGCGCAGAATCTGCGAGGTGATGACTCCGGAATTGCCGCGAGCTCCCATGAGGGACCCGTGGGTCACCGCTCTTCGGATATCAGACAGAGTTGTGGGTTCCGGGAGCCCAGCGAGCTCGTGCATGACACTCTCCATGGTCAAGGCCATGTTGGTCCCCGTGTCGCCGTCCGGCACAGGGAAAACATTAAGACGATTGACCTCATCACGATGGTCGAGGAGCGTCTGAGTTGCTGCAGCAATATGGTCGATAAACTCCGTCGTTGTGACAGCAAGGGGTGCCTCTGATGTGTTAGTCATGAAGAAGATCCTGTCGGGTCTAGGAGAGGTGGATACCCTGAACGTGCACGCGCACGTCAGCGACTTTGATCTGCGCGTAATGCGTCAGCACGTAACGGACACTGTCAGCGAGATTACGAGATACGACCGCCAGGTTCGTCCCGTTCTCAATGATGACGAACAGGTCAAGCTGTGCGCCCTGTTCGGTGAATTCGACGAGAATGCCTCGTCTCAGACGGCGAGCGGGCAGCAGTTTGGCTATACCGTCTCCAACATTGGGGGCGGCCATTCCAACAACGCCATAGCTCTCCAGAGCGGCATAGCCTACCAGATCAGAGATAACCTCGTCAGCGATATTGAGCGCCCCGGGGATGGGGACTTGTGCTTCGGACGACATAGATACGACCTCCGTGCCTCCAGGGAAGGAAAGTCACCAGTATACCATGACGCCCTATGGTACCCTGAACACGAGTGGTGACAGAACACGAGTGGTGACTGGATGGAAACGCCTCTTTCGTTACGAACGTCTCTCCCGATCCCGTCTCACTCAAACAGAACGTGATTAAAAGTCGTATACAGACAGCTTTACGGAGTGAGTTCAATGCCCGATATAGCCCTGCGCTTCAACAGAGACACCATCATCGTCGACGGTGCCCTGGGTACCCTGTTGCAGCGAGAGGAAATACCAAGCGACGAGTGCGCAATGCTGCTCAACGTCTTGGATCCCGAGCTGATCGCCGATATTCATCGACGCTATCTGATGGTTGGGGCTCAGGCGATTACGACAAATTCCTTCGGCGGAACGCGAGTCAAACTCGCAGAATATGGACTGGCCGATCGTCTTGATGAATTGAATCGCGCAGCGGTGCGCATAGCACGTTCCGTAGGACCCGAGCATATCCTCGCCAACATCGGCCCGAGCGGCCTTTTGCTTGAGCCCCTCGGCACCGCGACCTTCGATGAGGTCTTTGAGAACTACGTCGAACAGGCTCGCTCTCTGGCCAGCGAGGGACCGGACGCCTTTCTCATCGAGACGATGGCCGATATCGCCGATGCCCGCTGCGCATTGCTTGCCGTACGCTCCGTCAGCGATCTGCCCGTCTTCGTTTCCTGTACCTTTGATCACACCGGACATATGGAGCTTTCTGGCACAAGCCCCGAGGAGGCCGCGGGTATTCTGGAAGCATGTGGTGCTCAGGTCGTCGGCCTGAACTGTGGGCTTGGTCCCGCTGAATTGTTGCCACTTGCACGACGCATGGCGCAGGCAAGTTCTCTGCCACTCATCGTCTCACCGAACGCGGGAATCCCCTTTCTGGATTCTGCTGGTCGCACACGATTTCCGGGCACGCCCGACGAAATGGCTCAGGTAGCAGTCGCACTGCGGGCTGCGGGGGTTCAGTTCATCGGCTCCTGCTGCGGCTCCGACCCCGTTTTTACCGGTGCCCTGTATGCCGGTGTCGGCGATACCGATGTCATTTGCCGCAAGCCGGAGACCTCTGAGCTCCCGATCTGCAGGGCAGCCGATGTGCAGGAACTCCTGACGATCCTTCGAGCCTATCCCTCGCGTCCTGCTTCCGGTGGGGAGATCCTTGATGAGAGGATCGCAAGCGCGCTTGCCGATCTGCCAAAACGATTCGGCGCCGCACCATTCGCCTCGTCAAGGACTGCTTTGACAAAGGACGCGACCACGTGGGAAGACGATGGAGACGGCGGACAGATGGACGAACGGAGCACCCTGTCCGAGAACAACGCTTCGGACACCTCGGCAGTCATCCAATTGCAACAGGCCGTTCTTTGCGGTGAGCGCACCCACATGCGCGAGCACATTGACGCGATTGTCGCCGCGGGCATCGCACCCGAGCACATCGTCGAACGTGTGCTGACTCCTACACTCAAGGGTGTTGGAGAGGATTTCAGCACGGGAAAGGCCTTCCTTCCACAGATGATGATGGCTGCCGCTGCCATGAAGGTCGCGATCGAGCGTATCCATGAATTGATGGTCGCGAAGGGAACGGACAGCACCGCAGGCAGGGTGCTGTTCTGCACGGTCAAAGGTGACGTTCATTCCATAGGAAAGGACATCTGCGTCACTCTGCTCGAAAGTCAGGGTTTTGAGGTGGTCGATCTGGGCGTCGATGTCCCCATCCCCCGGATCATCGAGAAGGCGCAATCAGAACAGGTCGATGTGATCTGTCTGTCCGCTCTGATGACCACCACCTTGCCGAACATGCGTGACGCGGTTGCGGCAATCCATCGTGAGCTCCCCCTGTATGCCACCGATCCCCATCATGGCGTCGCGGTTGGCGGAGCGGTCGTAACGCACGAGTGGGCCCAGAGCATCGGCGCGTATCATGCTCCCGACGCGCCCTCCTGTGTCTCTCTGATTCAGTCGATCTGCCGTTCTTGAGCCGCTTGTCATTCATCGTAAAGCCCTTGACCATCTACTCTTTGAACCACTCGGTGGCCCAGATGCGAAACTGAGTACCACGTGTAGATCTGACTCTCAAGCCAAGGGTGATGATGACATCGAGGTTATAGCGTTTGGTGTTGTATGAATGTGATCTATGTGTTTATTGCCCAACCGTACTTTAAGTCCAAACCTCCCTGCACAACATCACTCGTTGATAAGCAGTGTCGTCATATAGATGGGCAGAAAAACTACCTTGTCCTCGACAGCCAGGTTGGTTTCTGCCAGTACATAGGCTTCGTCTATGGCGTAGTTTTTCACAGATAAAGCTTTGTCCAAAGACGTGTGGGTGAGGTAGTTTGACGACGATTTGACCTCCAGGACAATGATCCCGCCGCCTCTGTCCTCAACGACAAAATCAAGTTCGCCGATTTTCTTGCCCGAATAATAGCGCAGAGCAAACCCATGGGCGACCAGTTCCTGGGCAACTGCGTTCTTGTAGGTTCCGCCAAGGTTGATGCTCGACCTACCATCCAGGACGGCGGCTGAAACATCCTTGGGGAAGGTGCTCGTGAGCAGCCCGATGTCAGAGTAAAAGAGCTTGAACAGGCTGTGCGACTCATTGAGCAAAAGAGGACTTATCGGCTCGCGCACATTATAGGCCGCCAAAGCCACTCCGGCATCAAGTAGCCAGAGGAACTCCTGCTCGATCTGTGTGAAGCGCTTGATGTCCGCAATGGAACTGAGCTTAAAGCGTCTATTTTTACCTGCAAGCTCCGATGGGATAAGGTCATAGATGTTCTGGATGACCAGCCTACGGTCCTTGGGTGCATACTTGCCGATATCGCCTTTGTAATAGCGTCTGATATCATCTTGAACCGTGCGCACCGCATCTATGGAGTTTGCCTGAAGGTATGCATTGACCGCATCGGGCATACCACCGACAAGCAGATAGCGGCGATACATCTGCATCATGCGCTCATGCAGGAATTTCTCGACCGGAATCCGATCCTGCATGGCTGCCCGTAGACTGTTAAAGACCTGCCAGTCAAGACCGTTTGCCCAGCAGAACTCCTCAAAGTCCAAGGGATACATCTGGACCTCTGTCAGGTAGCCAACTGGAAGCGAGCGGATGTTTTCTAAAGCTACCCCCAGAAGTGATCCGCTGACGATGAAATCGAAGTCACCCTTATCCACCAGAAACTTCAACCAGGTGATTACAATCAGAGTCGTAACAGTCACGAAGCTAGAGTATACACTTTTCCGAGATTTCGAGAAGCTTCTTTTAACACTTTTCTGTGATTTGCAGAGGATGATCTCTACACTTTTTCACACTGCTGGTGTTGTTGCCCTGCGCAGCCAAAAGTGCCAAAGTGCCAAAGGGGACGGTTCGATTTTGGCACATACCATCGACCAGTGGCCGGGCCTCGAGAATGCTCTCAAGGATGGCAGGCTGCCACTCGATAATAATCGAGCAAAAGAACTGTATACGCCCCTTTGCAATCGGTCGCCGCAACTGGTTATTCTCCGACACTCAAGACGGTGCCCATGCCTCTACGGTGATCTATTCCATCGTCACCACTGCCAAGGGTAACGCCCTGAAGCCCCGTGAGTACCTGACCTGGCTCCTCGAGGAGTTGCCTAAGACCCAGGGAAGCAATTAATCGGCACTTCCCTGGCGATACAAGTGGGCGAATCGTGGGTGTTGCCGCTCTCGATGGGAACTCAGCTGTCAATATCAAGGCACGCAAAGCAGTCGTACTCACCACAGGAGGCTACGCTGGAAACTCAGCACTGGTGGAGATCTTGTATCCCACGTTCAAAAACGTTCGCGCCAAGTGCTCTCCTTCCGTCACAGGTGATGGTCTGGTCATGGCGGCAGAATGCAAGGCGGTGGTTATCCGCACCGGCACCTGTCCTGGCATGGAACCGGCGCTCAACTACGACAACGGCACGACACTCGTGTGGGACGCCATTTTGGTGGTATTGTGGTAAGCGATGAGGGCAAGTGCTTCCCTGCGGCAGATTTGCCGCATATGAATGGTGGTACCGGACGCCTCTTGCAGGAACAGATCAACAAGCAGCAAAAATCCCTGGTACTGTGCAGTACTCTCCATGAACCCGATTCTGGAGATGATGATGGAAGGGCCAAACAGCGCACAGCTTGAACAGGCTGACAGCATTGAGGAACTCGCCGCAAAGCTCGATATCCCTGCTGCCACCCTGCAAGAGACTGTCACAAGCTATAACGGCTATTGCGCGGTAGGCGATGACCCGGAATTTGAACAAAAGGCCTTGGTGCCGCTGACTGAACCACCCTTTTATGGCGGTAGATTCGTCATCGCAACCACCCGGACCTTCGGTGGTCTCAAGACACATACCGACGTCCAGGTGCTTGGTTGGGCGCTAACCGAGGACGACGAGGTAACGACAGCCCCCATTTTGGGGCTTTATGCTGCCGGCGAGGTTGTTGAGTGGAACGCCTATACTGATTGGACCACCAGCAGAGCTCTCACCATGGGCCGCATTGCTGGACGCAACGCAGCTGCGGGTTAAGGCTGAGGGAGGGACGGGGCGCATCTGACGCCCCGTCCCTCTGGCATTGAGGCCGTAACCCAGTCGACAAAGGTCAAACCATGTACCCTGCTGAAGTGTTTTGTGCCAAAATCGAACCGTCCCCTTTGGCACACTACCAGCCGAACTTATCTGCTTCCAGAAGGGGGCTTACTACGGTCTCGTTTCCGGTCAACTCGTCGTTGAAGAAGCGGATGCAGTCAATGGCCATCTGCTCGGTGGCTTCCCACTGCACGTTGTGGCCAACACCGGTATAGACGATGTACTGTATCCAAGGCATACGGGCCTGCAGCGTATCCTTGGCGGTAAAGCTGCCGTCCAGCGACCCGCACACCAGCAAGGTGGGTACACCCGACCGGAAGTAGCAGGGCTTGACAGGATTGCTCGAAGGATTGCCATAGAGTCCGCCGAGGTCAGAGACACCAAAACCGCCGCCGATCCGGTCCCAGTCGGCGCGTGGCAGTGCCTGGCACTCCGCCATCTCGTAGGTTTTGAACACCGGGTCTATGGGGTTGTTGGTGCCGTACCAGGCTTCGACCCACCAATCGTAGGCTCGACCGTCGCTGTCGAATAAACCATTCAGTCCGTCGCCGTACATACCCATGCCGATGCCTCGTACCGAGATATCCTGGAGCATCGTGGATTCCCAGACCGCGTGTATAACCCTATCGGGATACAGCGCCTCAAAGGTCTGGACGGCGCAGCTGCCCAGGGAGTGGCCGATGATGTCGGCACGGTTAATACCCTTGGCATCCATGAAAGCCGCGATGTCCGCTGCGTGGTCAAAGAGGGTGTAGAGGCCCGTATCGGGCTGGTCACTCTTGCCATGACCACGAAGGTCGATCATGTAGACATGAAAACCTGCCTCCACGAAATAGGGAGCGATCAAAGACCAGCTGCGGCTGTTGTCGGTCATGCCGTGAACCAGGACGAGAGGCCTGCCGTTGCTCGGGCCCATCTCCACATAGCACATCCTTATGCCGGTTGAGATGTTGATGTACTGCCGATGGCTGTTCCAGTCTGCCTGTGAGATGGTGTCAGGCGCTGATGACGAGAGAGACCAGAGCTGGTTGGCGCGGCCATGGTAGGGCCAGACGATGAGACGGGTACCCAGGGTGCTCGAATTACCCCACACATCAAGGGCATACCCATTGAGTGCCGACTTGATAACGAGGCCGTTTGGGGTCTCGGCAATAGCCCAGCGCTGGTTGAGACCGCCATGATCGGGCCACTGGATGACCGAAGCGCCAGCAGCCCCGCTGCTTCCCTGGATATCCAATACCTGATTGGAATGGCCGGCGGAGATGGCATAGTAGCCGGTGGTCTTGTCATAGGTGAAGGTAAAGATCTGGTTGTCCTGCTTGGTGGGCGCCCAGAGCAGCGCAGGTGAGCCAGCGGCCTGGCTCTTGCCCCGGATGTCTACGACGCGCTCTTCGGTGCTCACCAGCGAGTAGAGCTGCGAGCTGACGCCGTCAAGGTTGGTGGACGCGGCCTGTGGGCTGACGCTCGCTCCATCTTCGCTCTCATCCGCTGCCGGCTCCTCCGTCGCGCTATCGCTTGCTGCCGGCTCCTCCGTCACACTGTCGCTTGCTGCCGGTGCCTCCGTCGCCTCATCGGCCGACGGCAACAGCCCAACAACCTCATCGCCGCCAGCGGTCTCGGCGTAGGCGGATAGGGCACCGCCCAGCACAAGGGTGAACATCATCAGAGCTGCCAGTAGGATTGATAGGAGCTTCTTGCTGTACCTGCTGTACCTGCTGTACCTCATAACGAGCCTCCCGATCTCAAGGTTCTGGATCCCTCCAGTTTCCCGGGAGTGTAGACTCTCAAGCATGCTTGAGAGTCAATGGCTGTTTCATGCCACAGGTCTCAGAATCTGACCTGTCCAGATGGGGTCGGTCTTAATCTGCCAGGGGGAGGAGTATCTCCATCAGCCATTGCTCCTTATCGGTGATGCTCCAGCAATCTATAACCGATCGTTCGAGGAGATAGCCTCGCAGACGGTGCCCCTGGGCCTGGGCCCATTCCTGCATGGCCTTCACGGTTTCGGGGATGCTGTCAAAGGGTCCTCGGTGATAACAGGAGACGGCCGAGAAGGCACTGAACTCGGCAAGCCGAACGGGAGGTTTCTGCTCGGGGTGCACCCGTATCAGCAGACGGGCATCTCGCCAGCGGTCATGGTCACAATGGGGATAGGCAAGGTAGAGGGCACCGGTGGTGTAGAGGCCTTCTTTGGTGAGGCTGTGGCACAGGGTGGGATTGATGAGCAGGTCGGTATAGTCCATGCCTGCGAATATCTCCGGTTTGACGATATAGTAGCTGGTAGCAGGGACCCGTTTGACACGTATCGGGCAGCTGTCCTGGGAGAAGACCTCTCGTGCCTCGTCTATCAGCTCGTGCCAGGAGACGATGGAATCCCGCATCATCTGGTACTTGTGGATTTCCTCATCAAGTTTTGCTGTCTGGGCGAGGAACCGGGCATCGAGCTTTTTAAGGTCATCGCGCCTGAGGAGGACAGGGATATCTTTCAGGAGATATCCGGTAACTTGATAGTAATCGAGTAATTGTAGGAATTGTATCGTCTCGTTGGAGTAGTAGCGGTAGCCGCTGCTCTCGTCGGTCTGCGAAGGTTTTATCACGCCGATCTCGTCATAGTAGCGCAGCTTTGAGGGATTAACTTTGCATATCCTGCTGATCTCACCAATGGTGAAGAGCCCGTCTCTCATTGCTGTTCCCGCTTTCTCGACAGGGGCTTTCTCGACAGGGGCATCTGGCTGTTTTCAGCCTGCAACCAGAACGGCGATGTTCCATCTTGAAAAATCTCTACAGTTCAAGGTTATCAGATGTTGAACCGGGCTGTTTGCCCAGAGCTAAAGACTCTTACCAGGCAGATTTCGTTGAGGTTGCCTGGACGATGTACCACGGTAGCGGAAATGTATGGTAGAATTCTCAGGTTCGCCTTTTCAGCGCCTCTTTTACTCCCACAAAAATGAGCGCTTGAAGATTCAGATGGATGAAAGGAACCAACAACGTGGCAAACATCAAGAGCCAGAAGAAGCGCAACAAAACCAATGAGAAGGCACGATTGCGCAATCGTGCCGTCAAGAGCGAACTGAAAACTGCGATTCGCACGGTACAGGATGCCGTGGCTGCCAATGACAGCGCCATCGCTCAGGAAAAGGCCAGCTACGCGAGCAAACTTCTCGACCAGGCTGTCTCAAAGGGCGTCATTCACAAGAACCAGGCCGCAAATCGTAAATCAGGTGTCGCCAAGCTCGCAAACAGCATTTCATAGCGTCGGAGACGATTCGCGGACTCGCGTCAAGCATCTCAGAACGCC
This sequence comes from Coriobacteriales bacterium, assembly GCA_031268525.1. GTDB lineage: Bacteria > Actinomycetota > Coriobacteriia > Coriobacteriales > UBA8131 > JAIRXA01. Next base: position 29,677 of record JAIRXA010000101.1, read on the forward strand.
TGGGATCGTCCACAGACTCGCATCAGCCATCGTTCCATCTCCCGGCCGGTTTCCGGTCGGGATTTCATTCGTTGTTCCGTCTCTGGCGCCTGATGCAAAATGGCAATGAGCTCGCTTTCGTCGTAAATGCCGGCGCCCCTCATCGTGGTCCGTAATTGCCATTCAGGACGCTTCAGTGCGCCTGGTATATCAACGACACCCCGACTCTTCAGAGACTGTACCGAGAGTATCTCTCTAAGCTTCGTAAGACACTGGGCATACAGTCGCAAAATTGTCTGGTTAAGGGAGGCGGCAGGCGTCAGGCCCTCGATACGGTTCAGCAGTTGGAGACAGACCGCCAGGTTTCTGAGCGCAAGAGCGTCCGTCAGATCCCAGGGTTTTGGCTCAACGAGACGAGCAACGTTGCGATCAACATCCTGCGTGCGAATGCGATCGCGACCGAGGGCAATGAGGATGGAACTGAGCCTCTCAATTTCATTGGACAAAGCGACCGTCGAGGTACCGATGCGTTCTATGAGCGCATCACCCGCCGCGCGATCAATCGACATCCCCTTCGTTCGAGCCAGTCTGACAATCAGGTCGGGGAGCTCGGATCGCTTGATCGCTGAGCAGTCGATGATGGCTTTCTCACCGATGGCGGCGACCGCCTTAAAGATGCGGGTGTTCTTTGCCAGAGAGCGCGCGCAGAGTACCAGCACCGTTGTAGGCATCGGCGCCTTCAGGTAGTCAACAAGGGCCTCGCTTATGTGTTTTGGAGCAGAATCGACATCTTTGAGCACTACGAGACGCGCCTCAGCCGCAAAGGGAAGGGTGTTCAGGGCGTCCAGCAGAGCATGTGACGAGCGCAACTCTCCGCCGATGAAGGTCTGCTGATTAAAACTCGGATCGCCCAGCTCGGCCATGCGATCGGTCAGGCGTTCGAGCATCATTTTGACCTTCAGCTCATCATCTCCATTGAGGAGATAGGCCGCAAGCAGCGGTTTCTTATCTGTGCTCACCATCATTCGCTTTCGTTTGGGGCTGTTTGTCTCTCAGCTCATGGTATCACAGAGTACCCGCATTCCCGTCGTCGTGAACAGAACGGTGATGTCGCCATTCATATCGGTCCGAAAGGTCGTGATTCCCGCCTCATCCAGAGTGGCCAGAATCTCATCGGTCGGATGACCATATCTATTTCCTGCCCCCACACTGATCAGAGCCACGCTGGTCTGCATCGTCGCAAGCTGAGAGCTCGTAACCGCTCCTCGACTACCATGATGTCCGATCTTCAAGATAGCAAAGGTCTGATTTCCCGTGATGTTGATGATCTCGTCGAGTTCTGCGGATTCGGCGTCTCCCGAAAGCAACATACTCCCCTCCGCGCATCCGTCACGATTCTCGTCGTAAATCAGTGCGAGGCAGAGACTCTCATCATTTCCGCCCTCAAACACCGGCGAGCGCGGCGATACCACCGTCAACACCAGATCATCGCCAAGGACGATACGATCACCAAGCGACAGTTCACCCGGCTCAGACCCGAGTATCGTTCGTGCGGCCTGTATCCCCTCTGTCTGTCCCTGAGCACTCAATAAACCCTGAGCAACATAGATTGAGCCGACTGGCATCCCTGCACTCAAGGCACTCAGGGCTCCGCAGTGGTCGGCGTCAAGGTGAGTGAGTACCACGGCATCAATGTGGCTGACATGATTGCGCGCAAGCGCCCGCAGGAGGACATCGTCGCGCTCCCCAGTGTCGACGAGCACGGTATGAGATCCATTGCGTATCAGGATCGCATCGCCCTGTCCGACATCCATGACAACGACCCGCGGAGACACGGAGATGCTCAGCGTAAAGGCAGACAGGACGACAAGACAGCATACGATGCCGAGAAGGAGACGGGAACGGCGCGGCGTCGCACGGGGCCACACAAGATAGCACACTGTGGCAAGGACGAGAGCTGCTACGACGCAGGGCAGCATCTCGACCGAGGCAGGGATCGAGGCGTAGGGCACCTTGGTCAGCACCTCGGCAAGAGCGATGGCCTGATCGCCGAGCAGACAGAGGCCTTTGAGGAGCCAGAGGAGCAGAGGACCCAGAAGGAATCCAAGCCAGAGTAAAACCATGCCGACCCCAACCATGATGGTTATCAATGGAGCCACAAGGATGTTGGCGAGAGGGCTGATGATCGGTATGTTCGCAAACAGAGGTGCCGTCAGAGGCGTTGTCGCCGCCTGCGCAGTCAGGGTCATCGACAGAGGATCGAGCATGAAATCACGTACTCCACGTTTCAGCTTCTTCAGATACGGTGAGCCATGCACCGGTTTTGCCCTCTGTTCCTTCCCAAACAGGGCACGAATCCAGGAAGCAATGAGTCCATTGAAAAGGGTAAGGCCCAAAACCGCGAAGACCGAGAGCCAGAAGCCGACGGAGAAGGCGCAGGGCGGATTGAGGGCGAGCATCGCCGTGGCCGCCGCCGTGCAGGCCGAGGGCGCGTGGTTGCGGCGGCCGAAGAGCCACGACAGACTCGCGGCACTGGTCATCAGGCAGGCCCTGATTGCCGAAAACTGCAAGCCCGTGAGGATGACGTAGAGCGCAAGCACCGACAGGAGTATGAGAATCTGCGGCAGGCGAGGAATCCTGAGACGGGCGAGAAACCAGGCAAGGAGAGCGGCTATGACAACGAGGTGACTGCCCGAGACTGCTATCAGATGCGCCAGACCGGTAGCGTTGAAGACCCTTTGCGCCGACGTGCTCTCAAGGGCTGTCGTATCGCCGAGCAGGACGCCTCTCAGCAGAACCGATCCATCTCCTTCAATGGAGGCGATCAGCTCTCGATTGTGCTCGCGAAATGCGCCGATTGCCCCCAGCAGGTTTGCGGGGAACGCACCATCCAGCAGGGCTTCGACCTTCAGAGAGAGCGCCTGACCGCGTTGGTGGAGGAACTCCTGCCTGTCGCTCAAAGGCAGGATCGAAGCGCGTACGTGGCATACAAACCCGGGGCGTGCCGGCTCAACACCCTCTGCCCACAATATCCTGACGGGGAGTCTGCCGCCATCATCCATGAGCACTTCTGCTTCCGACGAGGGCGAGAAACTCCCGCTCTTCGGATCGCCGGTCACAAGCAGCGTGAACTCATCAGAACCTGCGTCGGTAAGTGCGCTTCCCCGATACGCGAGATCACTCCAGTGAAGCGTTCCAAGGAGCAATCCCAGAGCACCGGCGATCAGTGCAAGGCCGAGCGGCCCGATAATGCGCAGGATCTGCTGCGGTCGCCGGAGCCGAAAGCTCCCCGGGCGTCTTACAAGCAGGATGCAGACGCAGGCAGCCAAGAGACAGAAGACGGCGATGATGAGCAGCCTTAAATCCTGCCCACCTGTCGCCCAACAGAAGCTCTGTGCGCCCACGAGCCCCACCCAGAGACCGGCAAGCGGGAACAGGAGTCTGGGAAGAGCAGGGCGCAGAACATCGTCATGAACGCGCCTGCCATCCTCGGAAACATGCCCATCATCGTCAGTGACGTGCCCATCATCGTCAGGCGCCGTCCTTCTAGACACAGATCAGATCCCTGAGAGCCTCGTATTTCTTTTCTCCGATGCCCGAAACCTGTTTGAGCTCCTCAATACTGGAGAAGGCTCCGTGCGCCTCGCGGTAGGATATGATTCTTTGCGCCGTCGCAGGCCCGATGCCAGGCAGGGTATCCAGTGTGGCAGCGTCCGCGGTGTTGATGTTCACCGGCGCTGTTACCGCCGAGGAACCTGCGGGGGCAGCACCCGTGGCCGGTTGAGTGATCGAAGGATTCGTGATGCCTGTCGGCACGCTGCCAGCATCGATCTCCTCTCGTGTTGGGATATGCACCTGTTGCCCGTCGAGCAGCAGGGCCGCGAGGTTCACATATTCTCCTGCGGCATCCTCGCTCAGGCCGCCAGCGGCTCGTACGCCATCGTCAACGCGGGCGTCGGCAGGCAGCTGATACACTCCCGGCAGAGGAACTGCGCCGGAGATATAGACGGTAATGGGAGAGGATTTCGCCTCAAGCTCGTCAGCGACAGCAGGCGACGAGGAATCTGTCTGCGAAGATACGGACTGCGATGCGCCCTCCCCACCCGCCGTGGCCGTAAGATCTGCGGCCTGTGTGCTCGCCGAGGATTGCACCTCAAAACCCTGGGCTTCAGGACGCGCCAAAAAGGACCAGAGCAGTACGGCCAAAGCGATACCGACGATGATAAGTATGACGATCCGCATACGCCGACTGACTTCAGGAAACCTCAGTTTTCTGGACGACGCTTCTTTTCGATAGTCAAGACAGCCCTTCATAGACGCTTCCTGCCTGAGACAGGCACATGGAGGCTTGTATCATAGCAAGTTTAATTGATAGGTTTTCCGAACAGCTTTCGAACAGTTCCCGAACAGAATCCAAAAACAATCCAAATCTGCTCCGAACCCCGAGGAAGCGAGCCTCACATCTGATCAGAAGGTCTCGATCTCCAGAGAATCGAAAATTTGAGAAAGCCACTCACCGACGGGCAGGGCCGCCCAAATGGGTTCCACAACCTTTAACTTTGCGTGTGTCTCGGGATTGCGAGGCATGAAGAGGGTGCAGCAATCGTCGTGGCTTTGCGAAGATATCTCAAAGGTTCCAAGCCTGTGAGCTTCGGCGATGATCTCGATCTTGTCCGTACCAATGAGGGGGCGCAGCACCGGCAACTCGGCAATTGCGTCGACAACGAGGATATTGTCGAGAGTCTGCGAGGCGACCTGTCCGAGAGATTCCCCGGTCACGAGAGCCTTCGCACCCTCTCTGAGTGCCAGACGGTTGGCTACGGCAAACATCAGGCGACGATAGAAGATGACACGAAGCTCCGATGGAACCGCTCGGGCGATCTCGCGCTGGTAGGAGCCAAAGGCAACGATTGCCAGACGTTTGAGTCCGCCGAAGGGCGCCAAAGTCTCGACGATCTCACGAACCAGATGCTCTGATGTGCTTGTAGTCTCAGGTGCGCCCGAGAAATGCAGGCCCGTAACCTGTGCGCCTCGCCGCATCATACGGAAGGTCGCCACAGGCGAATCGAGGCCTGCGGACAGCAGACTGACAACGCGACCAGCCGATCCAACGGGCAGGCCGCCAACACCCTTGACGGTCTGCACGTACGTGAAGGCCGATCCTTCGATCATCTCGACATGCACCATGCGATCGGGTTCGCGCATCTTCACCTGTCTATCGGGAAAAGCCTCCACGAGCAGACCGCCGATACGACGGTTGATCTCCATGCTGTCGATGGGAAAATCCGTGTTTGCGCGTCGCGCGTTAACCTTAAAACTCACCCAGGGAGCTGTCTGATTCAGCAGCCACAAAGCCGCGTCGGTTGCGGCCTCAAGGGATTGTGCCGTGCGTAAACCGATCGAGACGCGTACCACGCCTGGAACCTGGGCGATGGGCTCAGCAGCTCTGCACGCCTCTTCCCACGTAGCAAAAGAGACAAGCAGTCGCCCGGAGATGCGCATGACCCTGTCGTAATGGCCATGCTCAAGGCGTGCAAGCCTCTTCTCGATGTTCTCTTTGAGTTTTCGCTCAAAAACCGATCGATTCCTGCCCTTCAGACCCACCTCGTGATAGTGGACCAGACAGACGGGATAGACGGCTTTACTGGTTCTGGTCGCTTGCGAACTGTTGCGGGTCATAGCCTACCTCGTTGCGAGAGATCTCCTCCATCGCCAGCGAGAGCGGCTTTCGCCCGGCGAGCTGCGCGATCTGGGTCGCCGACTGCAGGGCTATGGCACGATC
>JAIRXA010000183.1 GCA_031268525.1 Coriobacteriales bacterium
GGGGGGGGCGTTTTCCCCCCGGGGGGCCCCCCAAAACCCCCCCACCCCGCGGGGGCCGCCCACCCCCCGCCCCTACAAAGGACGTCGAGCAATCAAGGGTAGCCCCTACAAAGGGCGTCGAGCAATCAAGGGTAGCCTCTACAAAGGACGTCGAGCACTCAAAGGTAGCCCCTACAAAGGACGATCCTACGAAGAGCGCCCCTGCCTACAGGTGCGTCTTCTATCCCAGGTACCGTGCGAGGACGGCAAAGACCGTGTTGAAGTCGAGCGGTTTGCCAAGGTGATCGTTCATGCCTGCATCAAGCGCCTTCTTGATGTCCTCTCGGAAGACATTGGCGGTCATTGCGACGATGGGTACCGTCTTGGCCTCGGGGATAGCGAGTGCACGGATGCGGTGCGTTGCCTCCAGGCCGTCCATCTTGGGCATCTGTATGTCCATGAGGATCAAGTCGTAGGATGGGTTGGCCTCAAAGAGTGCGACAGCCTCAGAGCCATTGGTCGCATATTCCAAATTGATGCCCGTCGGCTCCAAAAGGGCGATAACGATCTCACGGTTCACCTCGTTATCTTCCGCCAAGAGGACACGCCGACCCGTGAAATCGTAGTTTTGGGTCTGTCTGGTAGAGCCGATCGTCTTTTCGACTGCGGCAGTTCTGCCATCCTCTGTATCGTCGATCTCTTCGCTGCGCGCCAGAAGCATCGTGAAGACAAAGGTTGAGCCTTCGTTCGGCACCGAGGACACTTCGATCCCTCCGCCCATCAGATCGACGATACGCTTGGAAATCGCGAGTCCCAGCCCTGTGCCACCGAAGCTGCGCGAGGTAGAGGAATCCGCCTGCTCGAAGGCCGAGAACAAGCTCGCTTTCTGCTCGTCGGTAATGCCGATACCGGTATCTGAGATCGTGAAAACAATGGGGATAAGGTCGCCTTTGCCGTCCGGATCCAGGTTCAAGGCTCGATCCTGGTCCTGTTCCTTGTGCTGTCCCAGCGCGACCTTCAGACCGATGCTGCCTCCCTCAGGCGTGAATTTGATGGCGTTTGCCAGGATGTTGGTGATCACCTGCGCCATCCGCAGATCATCGCCGAAAAGCTGGTCGGGCACATCGTCATTGACGTGGAAGGCGAGTGTCTGGCAGCGCTCTTCTATGCGTACGCGATTGATGAGCAGGATGTGATCGAGCAGTTTGCGCAGACTGAAGCTGACTGGCGAGAGTTCGAGTGTGTTGGCCTCTATCTTGGACATGTCGAGGATATCATTGATGATACCGAGCAGGTGCGTGGAGGCGATCTGCACCTCCTGCAAGGAGCGATTCTTGCGTTCGATCTTATCGGTGGCCAGACCGATGTTTGCCATGCCGATGATGGCGTTCATCGGCGTCCGTATCTCATGGCTCATGTTGGAGAGGAAGTCGCCCTTTGCCTGCGAGGCCTTGATCGCCGATTCCCGCTCACGATCGGCACGGCGCATCGCCATATTGAGCTGCTGGTACTGGAACTTGATGACAAAGGTGACAACCAGGGAGGCGACGACGAAGGAAGAGATGACATCAGCAAACAGCGCCTGCTCACTGTTGATTGGCGTAACGAGCCAATCAGCCCAGTAGCTGACGAGATAACAACCCACTGAGATGAGGATGTAGAGGCCTAAGATGAGGTAGTAGCGAAAACCCGTCAGCAGGATCGAAATAGTAACCACTCCGAGCAGCAGATAGGCGAGCATGCCGCTGTACAGACCGCCCGTAGAGAAGAAGACGAAGGGAAAACCGATCACCCCGCCGCCAAGGCAGATGATCAGACTTCCGATGTCGTAGCGTTTGAAGCGATTGCAGAACAGGGCCAGAATGACGAAAAAGCCGGTGAGCGCGAGCAGGCCGACAACAGAGGTTCCCTGAAAGAGTGTGAAGATCGTGCCGGCGAGCAGCGCCCCAACACACAGACACATGGTCATGTTGAAGAGGCGCGCTTCGGGGGCGAGGGTCTCGGCGAGAAGATACTTTTTGAGAATGTTTTTCATTGAGAAGCTCTCAGTCGCTTTCTGTTGGGTTAAGGTAGGTGTGCAGGGTTGCAAAGAGCTGCTCAAGGTCGATCGGTTTTCCCAGATGACCATTCATGCCGTTATTGAGCGCCCGCTCCACATCCTCGCGGAAGACATTGGCGGTCATCGCAATGATGGGTACTGTCTTTGCCTCGGGAATATCGAGTGCGCGAATACGTCGCGTTGCCTCCAAGCCATCCATCTCAGGCATCTGCAGGTCCATGAAGATGATGTCGTAGCGGCTTGGGTTGGCTGCAAAGAGCTCCACTGCCTGTATGCCGTTCTCGGCGTTGTCGATCTCAAGTGAAGTGGGCTCCAACAGCGCTATAACGATCTCGCGATTGACCTCCATGTCCTCGGCAAGCAGTGCGTGCTTTCCACTGAAATCGTCGAATTTTTCAACAGTTTGCAGGCTGCCACTCGCGTCAGACTCATCCTGACTCACCTGTTCGCTTCCGGGTGTCGAGGCGGCGATGGCGTTTTGAAGCGACAAGGCGGCGAGGCTGCTTCGATCCTCATACTCACCATCGTGCTCCTGGGCCATCATGCACTCATCGCCTTTTCTCAGGCGAACGATGAACGAGAAGGTGGAGCCCTTATTGAGCTCGGATTCTACAAGGATATCGCCACCCATCATGTTCACGATGCGTTTTGAAATCGCCAGACCCAGGCCTGTGCCACCAAATTTGCGGGCTATTCCCGTCTCTGCCTGCTCAAAGGAGGTAAAGAGATGCGGCTTCTGCTCGGCGCTGATCCCGATACCCGTATCCCGGACCTCGAATCGAATGGGGCAGACACCCCCGGTCTGGTCGAGCTGGTTGAGGATCTGGACCTTTACCGAGATGCGTCCCTCCGAGGGAGTGAACTTGTTGGCGTTGGAAAGCAGGTTCATGACAACCTGCGCGAGTCGTTGATCATCACCGATCAGAACTGCGGGGATACGCTCGTCGAGGTCGAAGTCGAGCGTCTGGCCTTTCTCTGCTATCCGATAGGTCGTAACCGTCAAAACCTGTTGGATCATCGTTCTGAAGTAGAAGGGCACTTCGTTGAGCTCAAGTTTGCCCGCTTCGATCTTGCTCATGTCGAGTACGTCATTGACGATCCCGAGCAGATGCGTGCCTGCTGCGTTGATCTTGTCGAGACAGTAGTTTTTCCGTTCGATGTCCGCGGCGCGTCTGCCGATGGTGGTCATGCCGATGATGGCGTTCATGGGCGTGCGCATCTCGTGGCTCATATTGGACAGGAAGTCCCCCTTGGCTTCGCTGGCCTCAATGGCATGGTCGAGCGCGATCCGGCGCTCTCTGTCGATTTGGTTGCGCATGACCGCGCCGGATATCGAGGAGCCCATCAAGCCGACAAGCTGGGCCTCATTCTCTGACCAGCGCCGTTTTGTGCCGAGCTCTTCGACGCTGAGAACGCCCCAGAGCGTCTTGTCCGCATAGATCGGCATCCAGATGAAGGACTTGATGCCCGCCTGCGCAAGAATGCGGTACTTCCCGTTAAACTCTGTCTGAATGTTGTTACAGTACAGGGCAGAAACCGTGGAGTTGTCGGTGATTGTGGAGGGAAAAGTCGTCTGAATGAGGCCGTCGAAGTCTCCCTGTAGGGGCTTGGAGCGAAAACACTCATCGGCACACCAGTGGTACAGGGGTGTCGAATCCTCGACGTCTCTGTTCTCGTCCGACGTGCTGATCAGGATGCGATCGGCTTTCAGGAAGACACCGACCTTCTCCAGAGACTGATTGATCGCCGCCTCAAGCTTATCCGCAGCGATGAGGCTCCGAGCGAGACTGCTCATCAACTCCTGCTGTTCGAGCTGATAGCGCAGTGCTCGCTGGCGTCGGGCCTGCAGGATGAGGTTTAAGATGCCGGTGGCCAACACGATGATGACGCCCGCAAGCAGAAAGAGCGACAGGATGCGTGTCTGCTGGTTGATGGCGAGGATCTGTTCATCGTTGATATCGACTCCGGCGACCGCGATAATGTTGCCCGCATCGTCATAGACGGGGCTGTAGGCGCTCAGCAGGCCATCCCAGCCCTCTGAGTAGTCTCCCAGTGTCGTAACGGTGATCTGTCCGGCAAGGGCGGCCAGCAAGTCAGGCTCGCTGGCAATCGGCTCGCTTGCCAGGGAATAGGTGTTCTCGCTCGTGTCGTTGTCGATGATTGGTTGAAGCAGGCCGTCGTCGGTGAGGCGGTAATAATAGACGAAGACGATAGCCTCTTCCTGTGCGAATTGAATAAGTCGTTCCTTGAGCTCCTGATAAAGCGCGCTCTCTTCGTCTTCGGGCGTAGTGAGCTGAGCCAGTTCTTCGGCGCGTACGATCTCTGCCGCCGATCGGGCGTCGGCATGCAGGCGATAACGGATGTCCTCGCGTAGGAAGGCGGTTCCGGCGTTTATCATGAAGGTGACATAGATAGCCAGTCCTGCCATGATCAAAGCAGATAGGATAAACAGGATAAAAATGACCCTGTTCGAGGTATTCTTTTTCATGGTGTGCTCACGTTTCTCGGTCCGTCGTGTCGTCTTCGTTGTGTTGACTTCCGTCACTTCGCCTTGACGAGTTCTTGAAAGCGATCCGCCAAATACGAAGAGCCATCGGTCTCCAGTGCCTCGTAGGCAGTGAGCAGCTTCCGCCCTTCGGGGGTCAGGCTTGAGCCTCGTGCGCCGTCCCGATCGATGAGGTTGAATTCGAAGGCAGCTTCGGTCTCCTTGACGATGCGCCAGGCCTTGCTGTATGCCATATGAATGCGTTTTGCCGAGGCGTTCAGCGAGCCCAGGTCCTCAATGCCTCGCAACAAGGTTGCGACACCCTTGCCAAAAGCTCCTTCGTCAGCGTCCTCGCCCGCAAAGAGGGTCAGGCGAATACGAAAACCAAGATGCGACATGCTCTTCATGATTATGAAACCCCTCAGTTGAACATCAGGTTGGATATCGGGCTGGACCTTGGGCTGATCTGCACATAATGTGCGGGTTCATTCTACGCTTTATCCAGAATCAGAACAATACCTGCCAATTGCTCCTTCTATTCCCGCCGCAGAACTCTCGACCGCCTCGGTGAAACGCAGAGGCAGCGAATCGAGCTCGGCGAGACGAACCGGCAAAGGACCCTTGCCGGTCTTGGATACAAGCAGGTCATTGAGCTCGGTTCCACTCAGGTGCGCGACCTCGTCGGGCAGGTCACCACCAGCCTCGATGTTCTCCAGCGCTCGGTAAACATCCCTACCAAACTTCGCCCAATGTGCCGTTGCGACGATGAGCACGGGATTGCCTTTTGGCGTGCGCAGGCGCTCAGCGACCTCCCAGGCGACAGCGGTATGCGGGTCGAGCAGATAGTCATGTTTGGCGAAGACCTCGCGAATGGTTGCCAGCGAGTCATCGTTGCTCACCCAGTCGGCCAAAAACACTGCGCGCAGGGCGGCGAAGGTATCTCGGTCCACGGTAAAGCGCCGTCTGGTACGGAGCTCTTCCATCCAAGAGCGGATCGTCTCGGGTCTGCGACCGGTTAACTCAAAGAGTTGACGTTCCAGATTGCTGGAAACGAGAATGTCCATCGAGGGCGAGGGCGTGAGCGTAAAGGAGCGCTCGGAGATGTCATAGACGCCCGTGTTGATGAAATCGGTGAGCACGCGATTCTCATTACTTGCGCAATACAGCCGTTCAATGGGTACGCCAATCTCGCGGGCATACCAGGCGGCCAGGATATTGCCGAAGTTACCTGTGGGTACGCAGACATCAAGCGGGTTGCCGACACCGAGCGCTTTTGTAGCAACGAGTTGGGCATAGGCGCTCACGTAGTAGACGATCTGCGGCAGCAGGCGGCCCCAGTTGATGGAGTTCGCGCTGGAGAGACGTAGGGCGTGTTTGGAGGCGAGCCATTCGTTGAAGACTGGGTCGTTGAAGGCTGCCTTGACGGCGGTCTGGCAGTCGTCAAAGTTGCCCTTGACGCCAAAGACGCCGACGTTGTTGCCGCGCTGGGTCGCCATTTGGAGAAACTGGACGTCAGAGACCCCGCCCTGCGGGTAGAAGACGACGATGTTGGTATGGGCGCG
>JAIRXA010000192.1 GCA_031268525.1 Coriobacteriales bacterium
CAGAGAACCGTCCCCTGTTGCGGAGTCCCCTGTTGCGGATCGTCGGTTTCATCGGGGCGGGAGCGACCTTCGAAGGCGAGGTGGGGCCCGGGCAATGCGTGCGCATCATGACGGGAGCACCGATACCTGCAGGAGCCGATACCGTCGTCAAGATCGAAGACGTCGAGGTGCTCGGCCTCAGCGCGACAAACGCGGCTGGCACAGATCTCGTCCTGAGAAAACTGCCGAGACCGGGCGACAACATCAGGATGCACGGCGAGGACGCTCACAAAGGCGACATCCTCCTGCGGCCCGGCATACGCATCAACGCCGCCGCTGCGGGGCTGTTGGCCTCTACGGGACACGCGTCGGTGCTCGTTGCGCGCCGCCCTCGCGTCGCGATCATCTCTACCGGCAGCGAACTGGTCGAACCGACCACCCTGCCGGGACCCGGCCAGATACGCAACTCCAACAGCTACTCCCTGTCCGCTCAGGTCGTTGAGGTCGGTGGCATCCCGCATATCCTGCCGATGGTCGAGGACAGCGAAGAGGCTCTGCGTGCCTCTCTCGGAGCCGCAGTTGCCGAGCACGACTTCGTCATCACGAGCGGTGGCGCGGCCGAAGGCGACTTTGACTATCTCACCAAAGTCGTCGGCGAGATGGGCACTCTGTTTTACAACAAGGTGAACATGAAGCCGGGCAAAGCCCAGACCTTTGGGCTGATCGAAGGCGTGCCGGTCTTTGGACTGCCCGGCAATCCGGTGGCAGCTGCCGTGGGCTTTGAGATACTCATCCGCCCGGCACTGCGAAAGATGCAGGGACTGGTTCATCTCAAGCGACCGCTCACCCCTGCCCGGATCAGCACAGACATCAACAAGAAAAACGAGAGTCGCCGCCTCTACCTGCGCTCTCGCCTTGAGTGCGACGATGAGGGTGGCTATCGGGTAACACCGGAGGCCAACCAGTCCTCAGCCCTGCTCAGCGTGCTCAATCGCAGCAACTGCCTGCTGGTGGTGCCCGAAGGCTCTGCGCCGGTAGCAGCGGGAACGTTGTGCACCTGTCTGCGCCTTGATATCGATGAGGGTGTCGTCTGAATGCCTCTTTCGATTTGGAGAGGAATGACCACCTCGTCTCTCTCCTCTCCTCGCTGTGGAGTGTATCGCCCCTCCTCTCCCTGTCCGAATGCTGGAAGATGATTTGAGGTGATACGCTGATGGCCATCGACAGCCACGGTCGGACGATTGACTACCTGCGCATCTCGGTCACCGATCGCTGCAATCTACGCTGCCTGTACTGTATGCCCGAGGAGGGCGTCCCCTTCAAGCCGCATGCCACCATGCTGACTCTGGAGGAGATAGCACGCTTCGCACGCATCGCCGCCGGGGAAGGTTTCACGCGCATCCGCCTGACCGGCGGTGAGCCTCTCGTGCGACTCGGAATCGCCGATCTGGTGCGCGACATCTCCCGCATACCGGGAATCGAACGCGTTGCCATGACCACCAACGGCATCCTCCTGCCACAGATGGCCGAAGAACTGCGCGAGGCGGGCTTGTCCCGCGTAAACATCTCCCTTGACACCCTCGACCCCGAACAGTTCACACAGATCACCCGCTGGGGTAACATCGAGGATGTCTTTGCGGGCATTGACGCAGCATTGGCGGTGGGCTTCAAACCCGTGAAGATCAACGCCGTAGTCGTTCGCCGTCTGCATCAGGATCTGCTCGCTTTCGCACAGCTCTCCCTCGATCGGCCCCTGCACGTACGCTTTATCGAATATATGCCGGTGGGTTCCTCTTCGGGCTTTGCGGGAGCAGGCTGGACTGCCTCAGACACCATCCCCAACGAAGAGCTGATCGCGCTCATTGAGCGTGCCGCCGCAGAAGCTGGTCTCGGGCCCCTGCTCCCTCTTGACGCCGCTGCCCGCCCCGAGGGATGGGGGCCAGCGCGTTACTACCAGTTTGAAGGAGCTTTGGGTACGCTTGGTTTCATCTCGGCACTGAGCAGGCATTTTTGTGGTGAGTGCAATCGTCTACGCATGACCGCCGAGGGCCGCCTGCGCCCCTGTCTGTTTTCGGATAGGGAGTTTGATGCCCACGACGCTCTGCGTTCGGGCACCGACGAAGACGTTCGGCTCGTCCTGCGTGAGGCTTTGAGCGCAAAGCCGGACGAGCATCATAATCGCAGAGGAACCGAGCGCCTGATGTCGCAGATTGGAGGATGATCCCGACCATGAGTTCAGAATTGACCCACATTGATGAGGCGGGGGCAGCGCGAATGGTGGACGTTGGCGAGAAGACCGAGACCCAACGAGTCGCTGTCGCTGAGGGCTTCATTGCCATGACGCCCGCAACCCTTGCCCTGATCATCGAGGGGAATACACCGAAGGGCGATGTACTGGCTGCGGCACGTATCGCAGGTATCCTCGCGGCCAAGCAGACCTCAACGCTGATCCCGCTGTGCCATCCCCTGAACATCACGAAAGCATGTGTTGACCTCGTTGCCATCGAAGCTGATGAGCGTCCCGATGGACTCGTTGGCATCCACGTTCAGGCGACCTTGAGCGTCACCGGCAAGACCGGTATCGAAATGGAGGCGCTTACGGCAGTATCGGTTGCCTGCCTGACCATCTACGATATGTGCAAGGCCGTCGATCGCGGTATGGAGATTGGCGAAATACGCCTGCTGCATAAGTCCGGTGGCAGGAGCGGCACCTGGGAGCGCCCGTAGGTTCCGCAAGGCGTAGGGGCGGACATGCAGGTTCCGCAAGGCGTAGGGGCGGACTTTGTCCGCCCGCATGAGTACGTACGACTTCTCTGCCCGAGCGGGCGGTCAAAGCCCGCCCCTGCGAAGGACGCCGGGTGGCAAAGCCCGCCCCTGCGAAAGGCAACACAGCTGAAGGAGTAGCCATGGAGATCAGTATCGCAATCATCACCTGCTCGTCAACACGGACTCTGGCCGAGGACACCGCCGGGGCGGCGCTGGCCGAGCGCATCTGGGCGCAGCCCGAATGGATGGTGGAACGCCATGTCATTGTGCCTGACGAGCGCAGCACCATTGCCGAGGCCATTGTCGAGGCGGCCGATACGGGCGTTGATATCGTGTTGACCTGTGGAGGCAGCGGTCTCTCTCGACAGGACGTGACTCCGGAGGCCACTGCCGATGTCTGCGAGCGCAACGTCCCGGGAATCGCTGAGGCCATGCGTGCCGAATCGCTTAAAATCACCGGCCGTGCCATGCTCTCTCGGGCGATCGCCATGCAGCGCGGCTCGACTCTGGTCATCAATCTACCCGGCAGCTTAAAAGCTGCCACCGAATGCTATGATGCTATCTATGAGCAGTTTGAGCATGCCGTTCAGATGGCTGCCGGTGGCGGGCATTGACTTTCGGCAGGTCTCCCACGCAAGCATTCGCATTCACTCATCTGCTTTCAGCCGAACCGATCTTGGCGCTGGGGTCGATGATAAGCCTGCCGGTAGCCGAGACGCGCTCGATTTCGCATTTCTCCCCGATCGTCACATCGTGACCGTTGACCTCACGTGCTTTTACGCCACGCAGATCGATGGTCGTCGCCTCGATGAGATCGACCTCGGAGCGGTCGTGAGCACCAACGGTCTCCTTGAGTTTCAGCCAAAGCTGGAAGAAGAAGGAGCTGCGCCGTGAGTGGATGGAAATGCTGTCGCCGACTATCTCGCTGGCATTTATGAAGCCATCTGCACGGATGACATCGGCTGATATTTGGCCGCGGATACTCAATACACCATTGCAGCGTACCTCATCGGCCTCGATTCGCGATCCTATAACATTTACCACACCGTCGATGACGCAGTTTTTCGCCTTCAGGTCGCCTTCGATGGTTGCTACACCACTGCATTCGAGGTGGCCAGCCGTGATCGAGTCCTTACAGGTGAATACCCCGGCAACGGTGAGTTTATCGGCCGTGATGGCGCCTTTGCTCGTAGCGATGCCGTCGATGCTCAAGCGCCCGAAGCGCCCTCCGTTGAAGTCCGTCACGCCATCGATGTCTCCATCGACGCTGCCGTCAACGTTTGGCATGAAGCCGCTGAATCCCCAGTTGTGACTTGTGTCAGAGGTCATGATGCTGCCCTTTCTCATTCGTTGCTTCGCGAATGTCCGCAATAGTTTCATCCGCAACAGTTTCACTCGCCGCCGGTGCACTGAAGGCGCGGGCGCGATCCCAATAGATTTGTAGTTGTCGACTTGCACAGATGCGAATGTTCGCGTCGCCGTGAAGCGTGGTGATATCAGATGTGGTGAGATAGTACAGATCCTCCCCTGCCGCCGCGATGCTCACCTGAGCCCCCGTGGCCGAAGATGCTCCGACAACCGAAGGCACTCCCGTCGTCGGATCGCCTCCCGCATCAGCCGCAAGTGCGCCCTCAATCAGCCGAAGCAGTTGCTCCTCCACTATTCCGGCCTCTACGGCGGCGTCGATCAAGCCCGCCACGAGTACCCACGTATCGATGCGCGCATTTCTGGTCGAGAAGTCGCAGGAAGCAATACGTGCGGCCTCGGGCCGCTGAAGCATCACCTCAAGGATCGCACCAGTAAGCCTGGGGCGTTCGCGGTACTCCAGACTCTTACGGATGTCCTCCAGAGACGCGCTGTCTTTCAGGGCCACGATGACCTTGATACGCGCAAGAACCTGCTCACGAGGAAAGTAGGTTTCCTGGCCCGTGAACGCAGCTTTCTTGACGAACCACCCCTCCGGAATCAGCCCTTCACGTTTCCAGCGATAGAGCTGCCCATAGGAGATGCCCGTTATCGCAAGGAGTTCCTTCTTTGAGATTTCCTCCATACGTGGTCCTCCTGTTCTACTCCGTAACATAACATTGTTCTGCTTACACCTTGACAATGTAACAATGTTTTATTGCTCTGTCAAGAGTGGCGTGTCGAGGGGCGTCAAGAGCAGGTGAGCAAGAGTGGCGTGAGCACCTTGCAATTCAGAGACTGGAGTATACTAGGTAAACTAGCTAATGAACGGAATGCGGAAGCAGAGGAGTTAGGCACCTTGTCTCCCCTAAATACAGCAAAGATTATCCAGCTCGCGAAGGAGAAGACCGCCGAGAAAGAAAAACTCGCCTTAGAAACCATCGGCGATATGAAAAAGTCCGGTCAGAAAGTCACGTTTTACTCAATCGCAAAGAATACAGGGCTGTCAAAGACCTTCCTCTACAACAACAGCTCGGTACGCCAGGAGATTGAGGAAGCAAGAACAATAGAACCCGATAGTGACCGAGCGAAACAAGATGATGGTTCGCTTGGCGCAGAACAACTGCTTGCTTCAATAGAACAGATGAAAGCTGATGACCCTGAAAGTTATAAAAAGCTACGCACAGCCCTTCTGGATGGCAAGACCGATGTGGAATAAACAAAGATAACCGTGGACGCAGCATTCTTCGACAACAAGGCAAGCATCGTCAAAGACGACCTGGTAGCCAGGGTCGCATCTGGCGACCGCATTGCCATTGCCGCGTCATTCTTCTCGCTCTACGCCTACCAGGAGCTAAAGGAACAACTTGAATCCCTGAAGGACTTCCGCTTCATCTACACCGCGCCCACCTTTCTTACGGAGAAGACCAGAAAGGAAGCTCGTGAGTTCTACATACCTCGGCTCAACCGCGAGCGTAGCCTCTACGGCACGGACTTCGAGGTCAAGCTGAGAAATGAGCTGTCGCAAAAGGCGATAGCCGCCGAATGTGCAAAGTGGATCAGGGAGAAGGCGGCTTTCAAGTCTTTCCGTCAGGACGACGCAATGAACACTTTCCTCGGCCTCCAAAAGCCGGATGACGCAGCGGTCTATATGCCATTCAATGGCTTTACCACCGCAGAGCTGGGCGTGAGCAGGTCGTCGGAATACACCGCCGTTGCTCGCATGGATACATCGTCTTCTCAGGCATTCCTGAAGATGTTTGATGCCGCCTGGCGAGACGAGGCGCGGATGCAGGATGTGACCGATGCTGTCATCGAGTCCATCACCACGGTCTACCGCGAGAACCCGCCCGGGCTTATCTACTACTCCACGCTGTTCAACGTCTTCAACGAGTTTCTGGACGACATATCAGAAGACGTGCTGCCCAACGAGGCCACAGGCTTTAAGAACTCCAAGATTTGGGGCAAGCTCTACGACTTTCAGCGCGACGCGGCACTTGCCATCATCAACAAGCTGGAGACTTACAACGGTTGCATCCTCGCCGACAGTGTTGGCCTGGGAAAGACCTTTACCGCACTTGCAGTCATAAAATACTACGAGACGCGCAACCGCAACGTGTTGGTGCTCTGCCCCAAGAAGCTCCAGGAAAACTGGATGGCCTTCCGGGGCAATTTAATAAACAACCCCATCGCCGAGGATAGGCTCCGATACGATGTCGTGTTCCATACCGACCTTTCCCGCACTCGTGGCGACACGGCAACCGGACTGCCGATTGACCGCATCAACTGGGGCAATTACGACCTCGTGGTCATCGACGAATCCCACAACTTCCGAAACGGCGGAGCTTCATCAGTAAAGGCAGAGGACAAGGAGAACCGCTACGAGAAGCTGATGAACAAGGTCATAAAGGAAGGTGTGAACACCAAGGTTTTGATGCTCTCGGCAACTCCCGTAAACAATAAATTCCTCGACCTGAAGAACCAGCTCGCGCTCGCCTATTCTGGCGACCCGGAAGCCTGGCAGGACAGACTCAAGCTAGACAACGACATGGATACCGTCTTCCGCGTGGCGCAGACAGCCTTTGCTCGCTGGTCAAAGCTGCCGCCGGATGAGCGCACCACCAAAACGCTCATGGGGATGCTCAGCTTTGACTTCTTCGAGATACTCGATCAGGTAACAGTCGCCCGCAGCCGCAAGCACATCCAACGCTACTACGACATGGCGGCCCTCGGCTCATTCCCCACAAGAAACAAGCCCCTATCCAAACGCCCCAAGCTGTCTACCCTGGAGACCTCCATCAACTACCACGAGATATACGAGGTATTGGAGAGCCTGCTTCTTGCAGTCTACATACCATCGCAATACCTTCTACCAAGCCAAGCAGCCAGGTACATAGACCCAGAGGTCTCTGGTATTACCATCGCAGGGCGCGAAACCGGTATCCGCAAGCTGATGAACGTGAACCTCCTCAAACGTCTTGAAAGCTCGGTACACTCGTTCAGACTCACGCTGGAAAGAGTCCAGGGCTACATCGCCAAGAGCATCCATCAAGTTGAGGAATACGAGCGTGGGTTGGGTGGCAGTGTCGAGGATTACACCGTCGAGGGCTGGGAGGACTTGGATTTTGACGACGAGGAATCGAGTCTTTTTGAGGTTGGACGGTCTGCACGTATAGAGATAGCCGACCTGGACTATCTCTCTTGGAAGCGTGACATGGCCTCAGACCTGGAGCAGCTGGAGCTTCTTCTCTCGATGATCCGAGACATTGAGCCGCAATATGATGCCAAGCTCATTGAGCTGTGTGAACAGATAGAGACTAAAATGGAAGACCCCATAAATCCCGGCAACCGAAAGGTGCTCGTGTTCACTGCGTTTGCAGATACTGCTGACTATCTCTATGAGCACCTGTCATCTTTTGCAAAAGACAACTTGAATGCAGAAACCGCCATCATAACCGGCAAGCACCCCGGCACATCAACTATTGCCAAGGTGCCGCACGATATGGCATCAATACTTGCCTGCTTCTCGCCCATTTCCAAGGAGCGCTCGCTCATCGCTCCAAAGCTGGAGCAGTGCGACATCGACATACTGATTGGCACCGACTGCATCAGCGAAGGACAGAACCTTCAGGACTGCGACTACCTTATCAACTACGACATACACTGGAACCCCGTTCGCATCATTCAGCGCTTTGGGCGCATCGACCGTATCGGCTCCAAGAATGGCGTCATTCAACTAAGCAATTACTGGCCGGATGTAGAGCTTGACGAGTACATCAAGCTGCAAGCCCGCGTGGAGTCACGCATGAGGATTACCGTTATGACCTCCACGGGCGATGACGACTACATCAACGAGACAGAAAAGGGCGACTTGGAGTACCGCGAGAAGCAGCTTCGTCAAATGCGTGACGAGGTTATCGACTTGGAGGATGTCTCTGGTGGCGTGTCGATAACCGACCTTGGGCTGAATGAGTTCAGAATGGATTTGTTGGAATTCTACAAGGATAACCCCGAGATAGACAATGTCCCCTTTGGTATCCATGCGGTCTGCTCTGGCGAAGAGCCGGGTGTCATCTTTGTCTTGAAGAACGTCAACCAGGGCGTCAACATCGCCAGCCGAAACCAGCTGCACCCCTTCTACCTCGTGTATGTGAAACTGGATGGCAGCGTGTACTTCTCCCACCTGGAACCAAAAACAGCGCTTGATACCATGCGCCTGCTTTGCAAGGGCAGGAATGAACCGGACAAGGCATTGTGCAAAGCGTTCAATAAAGAGACCGCCAACGGCAGGGACATGGCGGCTACCTCTAAACTGCTGGGAGATGCCATAGCATCCATGATTGATGTCAAGCAACAAAGCGACATCGAGAGTTTCTTCGGCGAGGGCGGCACGACGTTTTTAGAGGGCGACATCGCCGGACTGAACGACTTCGAGCTGCTCTGCTTTTTGGTGGTGCGCTGATGCTAGGGCTTCCGAGCACAACTGAGGTTATGCGACCGATGCCCAAAGTGGCATTCTATGAACATTTGCAGCTGAAGCCACAGAAGAAGAAGCTCTTCGTGTCTCAGATTGACAAGCTGACTTTGGCTAACAGCATCAAACCGTCCACGATGAACATACGCGACGGCGAGAAGTATCATGAGGTTCTCGTATTGCTCGTTCACTTGAAGCACAAAGAGTTGGATGAATCGCTCCTGGTGACGATTGCCAGACAAAACGGCCACCCGCTGGTATTCGTCTGCCGATACCTCAATGAGTCGCAAATCTACGTATACCGCCAGAGGCTCTACGGCACCGGATGGCTGCCCACTGATGCCACAACGCTCAACACCTCGGCAGAAGACCTCGACCAGCTATGGGACAGCATCTGTTCACAGATTGCCTTGGGCACAGAGGATGCTTGCGACATTTTAGACCTTGATACTCGCCTGTCATTGAACCAGCGGATTTCTGCATTGGAGGCTGAATCGCGCCGCCTGATGGAACGAAGCCGCAAAGAAAAGCAACCCGCCACAAAGAACAGGCTACACGAAGATGCGAGAGCAAAGATGCGGGAGTTGGAACGACTAAAAGCAGGAGCATGATGGAGAAGGTACAGCTGGGAACAGCCGATTTGACCGAAGACAACATCACAAGGATCAGCGAGATGTTTCCGCAGGTCATCACCGAAGCAGAGGGTGAAGACGGAACACTGCAAAGGGTTGTTGACTTTGATGCCCTACGACAAGAGCTGTCCGGCGAACTGGTCGAAGGGTCGCGCGAGCGGTACCAATTCACTTGGCCTGGCAAGCAGGCAGCGAAACTGGAAGCCCGCCGTCCCATAAACAAGACTCTGCGCCCCTGCCGCTCGGAGAGCGTAGATTTTGACGCCACCGAGAACCTCTACATAGAGGGCGACAACCTTGATGCCCTGAAGCTCTTGCGCAACACCTACGCTGGCAAGGTGAAGATGATTTACATAGACCCGCCATACAACACGGGCAGCGACTTTGTTTATGATGATGACTTCTCTGCAAGCACCGCAGAATATGTTGAGAACAGCGGCGACTTTGACGAGCAGGGCGGTCGCCTTGTAGCTAACCTCACCAGCAATGGCCGATTCCATTCCGACTGGTGCTCAATGCTGTATCCGCGTCTGTTACTGGCCAAGGATTTACTTAGTAGCGGTGGAGTGATTTTTATCTCGATTGATGATAACGAAGTAGCGCAACTACGTAAGATATGCGATGAAGTTTTGGGCGAGAGTAATTTTGTTGCAGAGTTGATTTGGGAACGAGCATACTCTCCAAAAAACGATGCAAGATATATTTCTAATAGCCATGACTATGTATTGATGTATGCAAAGACTCTGGACGGGTTTCAGGTAGGTAGACTGCCACGGACAGAAGAGGCGAATGCCCGCTACCAGAACCCAGACAATGACCCTCGCGGGGTATGGAAAGCGTCTGATATGTCCGTTAAAACTTACAATGCCGAAAGCGATTATCCTATTACTCTTCCGTCAGGAAGAGTAATAGAGCCTCCAACAGGGCGCTGTTGGAGTCTCTCGAAAAATTCATTTTTCGAGAGACTCCAAGACAATAGAATTTACTTCGGTACGAATGGAAACAGTGTTCCGCAAATAAAGAGATTTCTTACAGAATTGAAATTCGACGGCATGGCACCACAATCAATTATGTTCTATAAGGATGTCGGGCATAGTCAGGAAGGAGCAAAAGAGGTCACAGCATTACTTGAGGCAGGGGCATTTGATGGTCCCAAGCCTGTCCGTCTATTGCGTCGCCTATTGACGCTCGCAAACCTTGACGACGACTCCATCATCCTCGACTTCTTTTCAGGCTCCGCAACCACCGCCCACGCGGTAATGCAGCTCAATGCCGAGGATGCCCTTGCAGAGAGAGAGAGAGAGAGAGAGAGAGAGAGAGAGAGAGAGAGAGGAAAATTGCGTAGGGCGGCGTAAGTTCATCATGGTGCAACTACCCGAAATAACAGCAGTTGGCAGCGAGGCTCGCAATGCGGGGTATGAGACTATTGCTGAAATCGGCAAGGAACGCATTCGTCGCGCTGGTTCCAGAATCAAAGCAGATGCAGGGCTGTTTGCCCAAGGCCTTGATGTGGGCTTCCGTGTCCTGAAGATTGATTCCTCCAACTTTGAGGATACCTATCGTACACCCAAGGAAACGGCGCAGATGGACCTCAGCGAGCTTGCTGGAAATATGAAGTCCGATCGCTCTCCAGAAGACCTGCTATTCGAGGTACTCCCAGTATTCCGCATCCCGCTATCAGCCAAGATTGAAACCCAAGCAATCAGCGGCAAGCAGGTGTTTAACGTGAACGAAGGACAACTCATCGCCTGCTTTGACGTTAACATCACCACAGAAGTGGTTGAGGAGATAGCCAAGCTGAAACCCGTGTATGCCGTCTTCCGCGATGCTTCTTTTGCCGACGACAGCGCCGCCGCCAACTTCGAAGAGCTATTTAAAACCTACAGCCC
>JAIRXA010000001.1 GCA_031268525.1 Coriobacteriales bacterium
CTGTCCGTCCCCCTGCCTGTCCGTCCCCCTGCCTGTCCGTCCCCCTGTCACACACAATGCATCGAATTGCCACACGAATTATCACAAACCCGCAACCCTCTCTCCTCTGGTATCATTACCTATCATTCGTCTCCTCGTAGCACCAAAAAGGCCTCATGCGTAACGACGAACTCGCTACTCTCATCAAGGGCTTTCGCCCCACTTTCCTCGGCTTTGGGCTGTTTTGGGCGTGGGTCTTTTTGTGCTTCGACCTCGTCAACTTCAGCCATTGGAGCATCGCTGGCATCGGCTCGACCCTCTGGGCACACCTCTTCTCGCTCATTGCCACCATCCCCATCTACCTGCTTGCCACCTTCGCCTACCGCCCCATCTGTCGCATTCTGAACAGCCGCCTGGCCTGTGTCGCTCTGATGGTCTTTCTGATACTGGGGACCCTCATCTATGCCTTACCGCTCTTTGCGGGGCAACCGGGCTTGCAGCTTTTGGGCGCGGCTTTCACCGGACTCAGCTCTCCTTTTCTCCTTCTGCTCTGGAGCGAACAGTTCGGTCGGCTCGAAGCTCGCCCGATCGTCGTCTACACGGCCTTCTCCTTCATGCTCGCCGAGCTGCTCTATCTGGGGATATCGCTGCTTCCGGTCATCTTCGCTGCCGCTGCCGCTGCTCTCTGCCCCCTGATCTCCCTGACCATGCTCTGGGTGCATCGTCAGCTTATGGAGAAGGCAGGCGCCGATACGACGCAACGAACACCACGCAGCTTCAGCCTGCAAGAGCTCAGGCGCATGCTTCAGCCGCGGCTACTCTTCGGATTTCTCAGCGTCATGTTCATCTACGGCGGCTCGCTTGCCTTTCAGAACTCTTTTGGAGGCGACTCGTCTTCACGCTTGATCCTGAATGCCATTCCACTGCTGCTTGTTGCACTCATTGCCCTTGGCTACGTGCTTTTTACCTCTAAGGCGGATCTTAATCTGGGGATTGGCTTTCGTCTGTCCCTGCTGCTTATCGCCGCGGTTTTCATACCGCTGGCACTTTTGGGCAGCTCCTTTTCTCTGCTGGCGTTCTTCTTTGCCTCCTTTGGGGTCTATGCCATCGAGATTCTCACCTGGATTCTGCTGGCCTCGATGGCCTCGAATTCGACCATGCCTCGATTCGTCGTCTTCGCAGCCTGCACGGCAGTCTTTCATGTTGGCATGGCATCGGGCGAGATCACCGGTATTCTGCTGGTAGATCATGTGCTGGTCTTTTCGATCCTTGCCATCTGTGCGCTCGTTGCCTTGGCTGGCTTCGCTTTCACGGATCGCGACACCACCATCCAACTCGAACCACCGAGCCCGAGCGAGTTGGGGCAGATGGCCGTGCGAGTTGGACTGTTGCAGGCTTGTATCGAGCGGATCGCCGACGACTTTGGCCTCTCGGAGCGCGAGCGCGAAGTTTTTCTGCTCTGGGCGACCGGTTATGGGGTTCGAGCAATTGAAGAGCGGCTCGTCATTGCCGCGTCGACCGTAAAGACGCACATCCAGCACATCTACGAGAAGTGTGACGTACACAACCGCAACGAGATCATTGCGCTGTTGGAGCGGTATAGCGAAACCAGATAGCCGCCCACGATAAGATAGTCGCCCCACGATAATTACTGTCTTTGCCTTGCACTCCTGCGAGAAGGCCCGAGGAGTGGCGAGCAGGTCCGAGGAGTGTGCTCCAAATCTCAGGAGTGCAAGGCCAAATCTGTTGAGAACAAATGGCGGCTCACGCCCCGAGGGGTGGCGGGACGTGAGCCAGAGGAGAAGAGCCACAAAGGGCCTTCGAGTTGTTGTTCGCTTACGACTGGCCGTCAGGCTACGACTTCACCTACGACCACTCGCTTGCTTGCCTACGAGTTCGCCTACGAGTTCGCCTGCGAGTTCGCCTACGAGTTCGCCTACGACTGACCGATGCTTTGGCCAGCCAGACGACCGAAGGTCAGAGCGGTGGCGTGCGAGATGCCAGCGATAACGACGGGGTAGTCGACGACAATACGACCTCCCATGGCGTTGCCGGCTGCGTACAGGCCCTCGATCTGTTGATACTCTGGATCGAGCACCCGCAAGCTGTTGGGATCGACGGTCAGTCCACCGAGGCAGACGAGCATGACGCCTGGTTCGATCCTGGTGGCATAGAACGGAGCGGTGCGGATCGGGAACAATCTCCGCGCATCCTTACCGAAATCGAGGTCCTTTCCGCCATCGCAGAGTTCGTTGTAGCGTTCAACCTGCGCCAGAAAAGCCGTCTGTGCTTCAGGTGAGTAGTCCATGAGCTTGGCCAATTCCTCAAGCGTGTCGGCCTTAACCACGCTTGGGTCGTTGTTGATCTCTTCGCGCGTGATCATTGAGCTCTTGCCAACGGCCAGCTCAGAACCCTCAAAGTGTGCAACCTGGCCATCTGGCTTGACGAAGTTCACGTTGCCGTGAGTGTCGGGGAACTCCCCAAGCTGCTCGGGATAGAGGTCGTCAAAAACCTGCCAGGCGATATCGCTGCGCTGACGGTAGATCTGGTTGGAGAGCTGCTGCCCGCCAACATCCTCATTGACGAATCGGCAGCCACCGGCGTTATACAGCGAGTAACAGTCCGTGCCAAGCACCGAACCGAGCGTGTGAGTCATCGGAGCATGGGGGCCGTCCTCCATCTTCGCGCCGATCCAGATGCCCATCTGCTGACAGTCGCCTGTGTTGGTGGTCTCGCCGTTTGCGTCCACATTGGGGAAGAAGTTGATGCAGCGAAGCGCCCACGGCACGTAGTATTCGAGCATCTCACGGTTGCTGCCCCAGTCGCCACCACAGAGCACAACTCCCCTGGAGGCCAAAACCTTTCCATAGCCGCCATCCTGGGTCTGGTAGATGACGCCTTCGACACGCCCCTGATTATTGGGGCGAATCAGCTGCCTGGCACGTGTTGAGAAGCGAAACTCCACGCCAAGCTCGAGGCACTTCTCGTAGACCAGCGTGAGCAGCGGGCCCTGGTCCGGCAGGAAGGTGATGACCGACGGATAGACCGGGCTGTACTCTTTGGTAATGTCGTAGGCAGGTGGCGCCGGCCAGTGCAATGGCTGCATCGTGATCTTGGAGGGGTCGTATTCAAGTGCGTCCATGGGGATGAGTTCGAGATTGTCGCCGGCCAGCTCGACCATCCAGTCAAAAGCAGCACCCGATTCGTCGGCCCAACGGTTGAGCAGACGACTGTCAGCGCGATAGCCCATCTCCTTCTGCAGTTCGTTGATGGCCTCACGCGTGTCCCAGACCATGCCGAGCTCCTTCATGACACTGGAGTTGGCGCAGCCGTATTGGGCCGAGCGGTACTGCCAGGTTGCGGCCTTCTCGATAACGATGACCTTGGCACCCTCTTCGGCGGCAGCGCGTGCGGCGGAGAGACCAGAGACGCCGGCGCCGACAATGACGACTTCAGTCTCGGCGGTTTCGGTTATCTGGCTGTCCTCGATAGGCGATGGGGGAGTGAGAAACGCTCCGATACCTGCGGAGGGTGTGCTGCCCGTGCTGCCCGCTCCTGTTCCCGCTGCACCCGCAGCGGCATCGGTGGGCGCAGCGGGCGAGCAGCCTGCCAGCGCAGAAACGGCAAGTGCGCCAGCTCCTGCGGCTGCTGCGCCGGTGATAAATGAGCGCCTGCTCAGGCCACCGGTTGCGCGGTCGTAGTCGATAGGGATTTTCTTATTCATGAATCCTTCCTTTCGTCGCGTTCCCAACCAGATTGCCAGGGTGGCTTCGCCAACGACAGCAGCAACGGCAGCGGTGTAGATTGAGGCCGATGCTGTGGCTGCGGCTGCGGCCGCCCACCTTGTACGCGCATCCGCAAGCTGGCTTCCATGTTCTTTGAGTATCGACTGCGCCGGTAGAAATGTGGTCGGGTGATACTGAGGAAAGTGCGCTCAAGCATCAGGTAAAACTGATGATTATGGGGTTGAGGGGCTCAAAAAGGGGGTTATATGACGAAGAGAACCCCGTTCCGCCGAGAGGAACGGGGTTCTTCTGTTGCCGAGTCCGCAGATGCACATTTGGTCTGTTCCCGTGTCCTGCAGAAGAAGTCGGGGCGGAAAGTAGGAGGAAGAAAGGAGGATGGCTGAATCACAAGGAGGAAGAACTGACCCAGGGGATACGCTACCTTCCGACCCGACTTCGTGATAGGAATAACGACAACATTTCCAATCAAGGACTATCTTAGACCCCCTCTTCGTTGCTTTAGTCAGATAAATGTCAGGGAATTGTAAAAGCGTAGGGAAATTATAGAGAGATACGCGAAGTTCTTCTGTTCCTGCTGGACCTTTCGTATTGCTGCCAAACTTCTCCGGCACCTACCTCATGCTTCAGGCGGGGGGGGGTTCGACTGATTGCAGCGTCTCAGAGGCTGACGAGATTAAAGCCCACACAGTGTTTTGTTGTGGGGTCGAGGTAGATGATGACGCGACCCTCCTCCGGCAGATCATAGATGTACAACAGGTTGTCTGCGGTAGCAAAAGGTGTCGGGGTCAGGGGGAACAGAGCAGTATCCTCGTCATCCTCTCCTTCGGTGGCGTCGCTTTCCGAGACAGGGTCAGCCTCAGTTGCGCCAGCTTCTACGTTTTCGCCGCTCTGGAAAAGCAGATAGGTACGGTAGGAATATCCATAGCGATACTGATAGTTATTATCGAGAACGGTAAAAGCGGTCGCCAGAATGGGTTGCTTGAACTCTTGAGCCTCGTGCATCGTAGCCCAGGCAAAGGACCAGAGTCGCTCGTCCTCGTCCATCGGCAGGTATTCGAGGTCAGCGCGCGTGGATGGCTTGGTTGGTGAGTTGCCCTGTGCGGCATCCCTGTCCGTCTCATCACCCGCCGTCTCATCACCCGCCGTCTCCTCGTCGCCTGTCGCCACACCGTCGTCGACTACACCGTCACCGTCCGTTGTGCTGCCGTCCGCCGCGTCCGTCTGTTCGCCGTCCGCCGCGTCCGCCCCACTACCACCATCCACCTCACTCACCGCGGAGGGATAGTCGTCGGCGCTCAGGGCCACCGAATCCCATTGGGGCGCAAGGAAGAGCAAGGAGATGATATTACCAA
The DNA here is from genome assembly GCA_031268525.1 of Coriobacteriales bacterium. Taxonomy (GTDB): domain Bacteria; phylum Actinomycetota; class Coriobacteriia; order Coriobacteriales; family UBA8131; genus JAIRXA01. The sequence goes on from JAIRXA010000001.1 coordinate 5,078, forward strand.
ACTGATCGACCGCACAGCTCAGGTCGGGCTGCTCATCCCCGTCAACATCTGCATCTACCAACACAAAGCAATCCGGCGATTCGGTATCGCCGACGTTGAGATATTGAAAGGAATCGATGATCCTTTCGCGTATGAATGCCTCGTTTGGCTCGCCGTCTTCGGCTTCCGGCAGGGTGAGCCCGCGATCGCGCAGCGAGGCAAGCAGAAACTCGGGAACACCGCGATCGACAAGCTGCGAACGCTCGTTGGGCAAAAGGCCGCGGCACTCATCAGGCTGATAGAGGTTCCAGGGGTAGAGGGAGACGGGTTCGCTGAAGACGTGCGTGTCGCCTGTGTCGGCCGTGGGGTCTTTGAGCACGATGGTTACCTCGTGGTACTGATCCATCATCGGATAGAGCAGCGTCGGAAAAAGATAGCCTCCTATTATGATAGCAACAGCGGCCAGGAGAGTCAGGAAGTTCGAACGGGTATCGGGATAGGCGCCTCGGGGTCCTGGAGCGGGGTGCGACTTCCTTTCGGTCTTCTCGTCGGATTGCTCGTCGTCCTCCATCTCGGTGCGTTCTGCCGTACCGGCTCTCAGGCCGGTCTCTATCTCGGTGCGTTCTGCCGTACCGGCTCTCAGGCCGGTCTCCATCTCGGCGCGTTCCTCAGCCATCATTCACCCCCTGTGCAGGAGAGCTGTCGATTCGTGGAAAGGTCACGCTGACCCGTGTGCCCCGGCCGAGCTCGCTTTCGATTTCCAGGTGTCCGCCGTGCACGCGTGCGATTTCGACGCACAGGGCAAGTCCGAGACCGGCGCCGCCCGCCTTGCGGGTCCGGGCCTTGTCGAGCATGTAGAAGGGCTCGGTGAGCAGAGGAATCTGATCGGCGGGTATTCCCGAGCCCTCGTCGGCGACCGCCAGAACAATCGCTGGCCCCCCTGAAGCGGTCCTCGCAAGCATCTCAACGGAAAATATGACGGTAGCGCCGGGAGAGGAAGCCTTGATGGCGTTGTCTACCAGGTTGTAGATCAGCGATTTCACGAGTTCACGGTCGGCAGTCATTGCTATCTGACCAGGGGGTAGGCGCATGGCGAAGCTGATTTTTTGACTGGCAAAGATCTGCTGCAGTGCGACTGCCAGCTCTGTGGACAGCTTGCGCAGGTCGATCTTCTCCAGAGTCAGGCGAGTGTTGCCCATCGCAAGCAACTCCATCAGTTTGCTGGAAAGTCCCTGCAGGCGTCGCGTTTCGGACACTATGACATCGGCGTATTCTATCCGGTCCTCGTCGCTGACATCGCGCTTCACGCGCAACAGATCCGCGAAGCCCAGTATCGAGGTCAAAGGTGTCTTCATCTCATGCGCGAGGTTGCCGATGAAGACTCGCCGCGATTCGGCAAGGTTGGTCAGCTCGGTGACATTGTGTTCGATGGAGTCCGCCATCGTGTTCAGATTGCGCGCGACCTCTGAGACCTCGTCGTTGCCGCGCACCGGCGCGCGCTTCTCAAGATCGCCTCCCGCGATCTGGCGTGTGGTGCCACTGAGGTTGCGCAATGGGTTGAGCAGGATGCGCACCAGCATCAACAGGATGCCCGCGACGAGCAGCGCCGAAACGATGCCGACGACGCGCACCTGATTGAATTCCTCATCAAACAGCGTGTAGGTTGAGCTTATGTCGTAGGAACTGACGAGGCGATACGGCTGGTTGTTGAGCGTAACGCTGGAGACGAGCAGCAGGTAAGTGGCATTGCCGTTCGTGACGATGCTTGAGGAATAGTCGGGCTGAGGGAGCAAGGCGGTTTCGGCGGCGAGAGGTGGGTCATTCACGGAATGGATCGCCGAGTCTTGCTCAAAGAGCGCCACGCCGACTGTCGCGTCGCTGCGTTGGCGGTCCATCACGTCAAAGGCAACCGCCAGCGCCTCCTCATCGGACAGCGAGACGATTCGTTTCACGAGTTGTGTGTAGATGATGGTGTTCTGCATCTCGGTGACGAGATAGTCGTGGCGCGTAACCGCGGTTGCCTGCTCACGCTCGATGGCGAGGTTGTGATTGTTGGTCAGCAGAATCAGTGAGGTTGCGTTGACGACGATGATGACCAGAGTCAGGGTCATGAGAAATATCTTCTGCCAGAGTTTCATCGAAGGGAATCCTGGCTACGCCGACACCGTGGGGCTCTCAAGTCGATAGCCGAGCCGAGGGATCGTCACGAGCGCGTCGTGCAGGTTGAGCTTCTTGCGCAGCTGCTGGATGTGTGTGTCCACCGTGCGCGTCTCCCCGATGTAACCGTAGCCCCAGACCGCCGAGAGCAGGCGTTCGCGCGTCAGGGCTATGTCGATGTTGCGGATAAAAAAGACCAGCAGATCAAACTCCTTGGGCGTCAAGGTTATCTCCTGCTCGTTACATACCACGTAATGGCGACTGACATCCACACTGATGCCTTCGTAGGTCAGGGTCTTCTCACCCGGTTGTGTACGTCTGAGCACCACCTCAACGCGAGCGAGTAGCTCAACGGCCTCAAAGGGCTTGACGATATAGTCCTCCGCGCCCATCCGCAGACCTTTGACCTTGCTGGGTACATCACCCATCGCCGTCAGAAAGATCACCGGTGTCTGCTTGGCTCCCTTACGCTCAAAGACCGTAAAGCCATCGATCTTTGGCAGCATGACGTCAAGCAGTACCAGATCATAGTCCTTATTGAGGATCGCGATGAGCGCCGCCTCCCCATCGGCACAGACCTCGCTTGTGTAACCGCCGATGGCCAGTGTTGCCTCAATCATATGCGCGATGTTCTCGTCGTCTTCGACAATCAGTATGCGTGCCGACATGATGCCTCCAAAGGTAGGTGCTCAGAGTACCACGCTCTGAGGCAGAAGAGATCGAGAGGGGCAGAGGTCCGCCAGAGGGCATTCGTCGCAGCGGGGCCTGCGCGCGATGCAAACTTCTCGGCCAAAGAGCACCCACTGATGGTTTATCGGCCCCCACTGCTCGCGTGGAAAAGTATTGAGCAGGTCTCGTTCGACCTTTTCGGGGGTGTTTGAGCTGCGCGGCGAAAAACCCAGCCTGTGCGCGATACGAAAGACATGCGTATCGACCGCAATGCCTTCGACGATGCCAAAGGCGTTATTGAGCACTATGTTGGCCGTCTTGCGCCCGACGCCCGGCAGGCGTGTGAGTTCGGTCATCGTGTGTGGGATGCTCCCCTCGAAGTCGGCGATCAGCATCTGGGCGAGTTTGACGCAGTTGGCAGACTTCACCCGATAAAAACCAATACTGCGGATAACTTCGGCAATGTCGGCAGGGTTAGCCTGGGCCATCGTTGGTGCGTCTGGCCAGCGACCGAACAACTCCGGCGTCACCTTGTTCACGGCAACATCAGTGGTCTGGGCAGAAAGCAGTACCGCGATGGTCAGCGTAAACGCGTCCGAGAAGTGCAGGGCGCATTCGGCAGTAGGATAGCGTGCATCCATGCGACGGGCGACCTCCAGTGCACGGGCTTGTCGGATTGCCTTGGATTGGCGGGGCATTGCCTTGGATTGGCGGGGCATGCGACCTTCTTTCTACGGGCTCACTCATATATTATATCGGTATACGAGCCTATCGGTGTACGCGCCAGTCGGGGAAGGAAGCGGTATGGTTCATGCGGGGAGCATATGCGGAGCACGTGGCGAACTCGCGAAGCAACTCGTGAGGACCTACAGAGCACGTGGCGAACTCGCGAAGCAACTCGTGAGGACCTACGGAGCAACACGTGAGCGCTGATCTCGCCTCCTTTCAGTCGCTCGTTTGGCGCGAGGGGCAGCGCTGGTATCGTGATCTGCCCTGGCGCAACATCAGCGACCCCTGGCACGTGCTGGTAAGCGAGGTCATGCTCCAGCAGACTCAGGTTGCTCGCGTGCTGAACCATTGGCCTCGCTGGATTGCCGCCTTCCCAACTCCCGAGGCCCTGGCGGCGGCCTCTACGGCAGACACGCTCGCCTTCTGGCAGGGGCTTGGTTACCATCGGCGGGCGCTTGCCCTCAAACGTGCCGCGGAGATGATCGAGCGGGATTATGCGGGCATAGTGCCACAAACCTACGAAAGTTTGCTCACGCTGCCCGGCGTGGGGCCGGCCACTGCTGCCGGCGTGTGTGTCTTTGCTCGCAACGAAGCACAGATTTATCTGGAGACGAACGTCCGCGCGGTCTTTCTCCACCATTTCTTTGCAGGTTGCGACCAGGTGCCCGACCGCGAACTCATACCCCTTATTGAGACAAGTTGCGACCGTCAGAACCCCCGTAGCTGGTACTATGCCCTGCTCGATTACGGTAATTATCTCAAGCAGATTCTCCCCAATCCCTCGCGAGCGTCGGCGCATCACACGCGGCAGTCGCGCTTTGAGGGTTCGGTGCGCCAGAAGCGGGCCTGGCTGCTTCGCGACCTGCTGGCGATGGGCGATTCGACGATCGGAGCCTTGCTCGACCGGCTCAATGCCGCAGAGCAGACGGCAGGCCGCAGGAGCGTGGACGAAGAAGAGCTCAGAGCCATTCTCAAGGCGCTGGATGCTGAAGGCTTCATCTCAGGCGAGCAGGGATTTTGGCGAATCGCCGGCTCATCCAAAGAGGGGAGGACATGAACCTGAGTGACTCGAAAAGATGTCCAAATTGTCGAGTGGCCCTATGCAGGCCTCTCCGTGACCTCTTTGAGGCCTCCCAGAAGTGTTATAAGGCTGATACGAGTATCTTATCGCCGATCCTGACACCTGCGCTGATCTCAGAAAAGCCCCCGAGACGCCTCGGCGCGCCCGTCACACACCAGAGAGTTAAAAAGACATCACATCCACGACGGATAGGCGTACAATGAACCATCAGCCCCGAAAAACAGACACGTGATGAAAGAAGGGCAGACCGCAGTGATCGAATTTGTCGACTTCAATGAGTTTGAGTCCGTTAACCGTTATTATGCTGGCAACGCGGGCCTCAAACAGGGCATTTCCATTGACGGTGACGTTTGGATCGTAAAGTTTCCGCAAAGCACGAAGGCCCTCACCAAGCCCCAGCTATCCTACACCACAAGTCCGCTCAGTGAATATATCGGTTCTCATATCTACGAGTCTATCGGTATACCCGTACACGATACCTTGCTCGGGACCAAAGAAGGGAAGCTTGTTGTTGCCTGCAAAGATTTTCGGTCACGGGGCGATGAATTCGCGGACTTTAAAAGCATAAAGAACTCATATCTGCCCTCAGATGGGCGTGATGGCTCAAGCGGATCAGGAAACGGTACCGTCTTGGAAGACGTTCTCGACACCATCCGAAACGAACCACTCCTCTCGTCGACCCTCGGGACAGAGGAGCGGTTTTGGGATATGTTCGTCGTCGATTACCTCATTGGAAACAACGATAGAAACAATACGAACTGGGGAGTTTTATTAAACATCGACGGCAAGCCCAAAGGCCTGGCTCCCGTCTTTGATAACGGCAATGCCTTTTATGGCAAACGCAGCGATACCACGCTTGTCAAACGGCTTTCTTCCAAGGCGCTTCTTGAAGAGGATGCGCTTGAGGTTTTCACAAATGTCTATCTCGGCACCGATGGCCACCATCTACATCCTCATGCCTTGATATCAGCGCGCTCCTATCCGGAGCTCCCAGATGCCATAGAGCGACTTCTGCCACGCTTTAATCCAAAGCAATGGGAGCATATCTTGGAACAGATCCCGAACGAAGTCGACGGGCTTTTGGTCATGAGTGATATTCGAAAAGAGTTTTATAACGAAATCATGAAAACTCGCTTTGACCGATCCTTCAACACCGCCGCAGACAACATTTGACCTCTCCCACCGCAAATCAGCGACAACAAACGCAAGAAGTTGCGTAAGGTATATCAGAAGCGCACATCAGAGGGGGTTTGCATGAGCAGAATAGTGATCGTTGACGGAGGGCCGCGCAGGGCTTGGAACACCGCGCAGATGTTGGAGAAGGTCGCCGAGGGCGCCCTCGGCGCGACTGCCGACCGCAGGAGTACTCCAGAAGTTGTTCCGGGAGCTGCTGGAGAGGCCGTCGGTGCGGGAGCGGCTGGAGAGGCCGTCGGTGTTCCGGGAGCGGCTGGAGAGGCCGTCGGTGCGGGAGCTGCCGACGAGATCGTCGTCGAGCAGTTTCGACTCTACGACCTTGACTTCAAGGGCTGTGTAAGTTGCTTTGCGTGTAAGCGGGTCGGGGCCAGGCTGGAGCGCTGCGCGCTGCTCGACGGTCTGACGCCTCTGCTCGACGCAGTGGCCGACTGCGACGGCTTGGTTATCGGCTCGCCCATCTATCTCAGCGAGGTCACCGGACTTACGCGCGCCTTCCTTGAGCGGCTGTGCTTCCCCTACCTGTCCTACGATAAGAAGCCCTCCAGCTTCCCAAAGCGCATCAAGACCGGATTTGTCTACACGGCCAATGCACCTGAGGATGCCTACGGGGAGATCGGCTACTGGGACCTCTTCAGGCGTAACGGAGAATTACTCGAGCGTCTCTTTGGCAAATCAAGTTGGGTGCTTGCCTCCGAAACCTGGCAGTTTGACGACTATGAAAAATACGCCAGTGGGATGTTTGATGCTGCCCAGCGCGCCGAACGGCATGCGACGGTCTTTCCGCAGGATCTGCAGCGAGCCTTCGAATTGGGCGCCTGGCTGCTTGCCTGACCCGTGCGTGCCGAATCGAAAGCTTTGCATATCCCTGCATACCTCAGAGTATGTCCTGCGATCAGGGCATACTCTGAGGTTCTTCTGGAACGAAGCGCAGGGCGGCGCTGTTGATACAGTAACGCAGGCCGCCGCTTTCGGCGGGACCGTCGGTGAACACATGGCCAAGATGTGAACCACTCTCGGAAGCCAGTACCTCGGTGCGCGTCATACCGTGGCTCATATCAGGTCGCTCCGTCAACACATTTGCGGACAGCGGCCGCGAGAAGGCTGGCCACCCGCACCCTGAATCAAACTTGTCCGCCGAAGAGAACAGAGGCTTGCCCGTAACCGCGTCCACGTAGACACCGGGCTCAAAGTGGTCGAAGTAGGCGTTCTCGTACGGTTGCTCGGTTGCTCCCTGTTGGGTCACCGCGTAGGCTACTGGATCAAGTGAGCGAAGAGCTGCCGCACGTGCCAGACGGCGCTCGATGCCCTGATAGGCGGTGGGGTCGATATGACAGTAACCATCAGGGTGTTTCTCGAGGTAGTGTTGGTGGTACTCCTCGGCTTCGTAGAAGCTCTCCAGCGGCGCGCATTGGGTGACCACGGCGCCACGGTTCGCATAACGCGTGCCCAGCTCCGCCAAAGCCGCCTGAGCGATAACCCCATCCGGTGGATCGACGTAGAACACGCCCGTGCGGTACTGGGTGCCCACATCCTTGCCCTGGCGGTTGAGGGCCAGTGGGTCGATGATCTCAAAGAACAGCCAGAGCAGGTCGCGCAGATCAAGGGCCGTCTCGTCGTAGGTAAGCTCGACCGTCTCCGCGTGCCCGGTCGTTCCCGAACACACCTGCTCATAACTCGGCTCGGCTACCGAGCCGTTCGCATAGCCCACGCGTGTGGCAACCACGCCGCCAATCGCGCGCACGTACTTCTCCACACTCCAAAAGCAGCCGCCAGCCAGATAGATGGTCTTCATGAGTTCGCGTCCTTTCCGCATTCTTTCTGGTTCGCGTTTTCTTTTACCTTTTCCCTTGCGTTTTCGTGCGCTTCTCCGCTGAAGCAGAGAGCCTGTTATCAGTATAATGGAGGTCCTGTGGTATGAAAGGGTGGAGGTCCCGTGGTGTGAAAGGGTGGAGGTCCTGTGGTGTGAAAGGGTGGAGGCCTGTGGCGCCCTGTGGTATTTAAAGGGCCCCTTCATCATCGTCGTGTATCGCCCACTCGTACGCATCTGTTCGCCAACCGTGTATCGTCAGTCAAAGGAGTGCGTGATGAGAGAATCCGAGTTCGAATTCGCCTCGCATGACGAGGAGTCAACCATCCACGTCTGGCTCTGGGAGCCTGATGATCTGAGTGACGCGCTCCCGCGGGGAATCGTCCAGATCATTCACGGGGCCTCGGAGTATGCCGCCCGTTACCGCGATTTTGCCAGGTTTCTCACGGACGCACATATCGTCGTCTGTGCCGATGATCACATCGGGCATGGCTTGAGCGCTGTCTCCGAGGAGAAGCTCGGCCATCTTCCCGCCTCCGGCGGGCTCAAGGCGCTGATTGCCGACGAGGATTCACTGCGCAAGGGCATGGTCAAGCGCTACGATGAAGCCGTTCCCTACATCATGTTCGGGCATTCGATGGGCAGTTTCATCCTGCGTTCCTACATCGCGCGCCACGGTGAGGGGCTGGCAGCCGCGATACTGTCGGGTACTGGCCACCAGCCAGCAAACCTCTCTTCTTCCGGAAACATGATTGCTCGTATTATAGCACGCTTTAAGGGGGCGACCTATCGCAGCCCTCTGTTGCACAATATGGGGATGGGCGCGCTGTCCAAGGGCATGGACAACCCACGCACGCCTCTGGACTGGCTCAATACCGACGCGGACAAGGTCGATGAGTACCTTGCCGACCCCCATTGTGGCATGGTCTTCACCGCAGGTGGCTACGCGACGCTGACCGAGCTGACGGGCGATATCGTCAAACCGAAGGTCGCTGCGAATGTGCCCGAGGATTTGCCGCTGCTGTTCATTTCTGGCGACGCTGACCCCGTGGGGGAGATGGGACAGAGCGTGAACCGTGCGGTGCAGATGTATAAGACGGCTGGTGTGGAGCACGTGGATCTGCAACTGTATGCCGGAATGCGGCACGAGATCCTCAATGAGCCCGGTCATCAGGATGTGTACCGTGATGTCCTCGAATGGATCGAGCCGGTGTTGCTGTGAGGGGGTAGTGCACTTCCCTTACCGTGCACCAGGTTTTGTATCTGCTCTGCATGAGGCGCAATCTGTCGTGATCAAGGATTGATGTATGTCGATGGCTTGACTATCAATGCTGCGCCAGGCATGATAGGCGTCAGGTCTTCAGACGCTGAAAACGAGGTAGATGCAGTGGCCACGACTCCAAAAGAGCGGATGGGCAATAAGAGTAAAAAGCAACTTCTTCTCGTTGCCGCACTGGTTGTTGCCGTGTTAGTGCTGTGTGTTGGGATCAATGCGGCATTATCGGCAAATCAAAGAGCCCAGGAACAGCAGCAAGCGGCGGAGCAACAGGCTCTTGCAGATCAAGCGGCTGCTGAGCAGCGCGAAGCAGAGGCGCAGGCAGAAGCCAAACGGCAAGAGCAAGAGAGAATCCATCAGCAAAACCTCACGACGGTCAACTCTTATGTGGGTAAGGATGCACGAGTCGCCCAGCAGGAGCTTGAGGCGAAAGGATTCGTAGTAAGCTGCGTAGCTTATGTTTCCGGCGAGGCGGTACTGCTTGAGGATGATGGACAAGACTGGGTCGTGATGGAGGCGGATCTGGGAACCAATGAGGCCCAGGCAGTAACACTCAGCATAGATACCGCCGAAAATATTGCCGCCAGAGAAGCAGAAGCAGAAGCAGCTGCCGCAGAGGCGGTTGCTGCGGAGGCGGAACGGAAGCGTCAGGAGGAAGAGCGCGAGGCAGCCGCACAGGCTGAGGCCGCTGCAGCTGAGGCCGCTGCAGCCAACGATAAAGCAAATACTACTGTTTATATTACTGATACAGGGGCAAAATACCATCGTGATGGCTGTAGGCATATTTCTCAGTCGAAAATTCCCATTTCTCTCGGTGATGCCGTAAGCCAAGGCTATGAACCTTGTAAAACGTGTAATCCTCCGACGCTTTAAGACGCTTTAAGAGTTCTTTTTAAGAGTTCTCTTTATTGCCATCTTAATCAATCCGAAGTCCCTCTTTTGAGTTCTTTCGTTGTCCCTCTCCGAAAAGCCTCCAAGGCAACGCACTATGAGTGCCTACAATCGTGAGGAGTGCGCTATACTTGCGTTTCTCCATACGTGCTGCATGGCGTGCTGATAACCACCCAGTAGGAGGGATGACGATGCGGAAGAACTACCTGATGACCCCCGGGCCGACGCCCGTGCCAAGCGAAGTGCTGCTCGCGCAGGCGCGCCCGATGATCCACCATCGTACGCCGGATTTCGAAGCGGTCGTGCGCGAATGTGTCGATGGCCTCAAATACGTCTTTCAGACCAAAGATTCCGATGTCTTGATCTTTGCCAGTTCCGGCACCGGTGCGATGGAAAGCGCCATCGTCAACTGCTTCAGCGCTGGCGATGAGGTCATCATCTGCTTCAATGGCAAGTTCGGTCAGCGGATGCAGCTGATCGCACAGGCTTATGGCCTGAAGGTGTGTGTGCTGGAGTTCGGCTGGCAGACCGCTGTCGATCCCGCCGCCATCGCCCGAGCGCTTAAGGAGCATCCCGACGCACGCGGCGTCATCATCACCCAGTCCGAGACCTCCTCGGGCGTGCTCAATGATGTGCAGACTGTCGGACGCATCGTCGCCGACTACCCCGATTGCGTGCTGATCGTTGATTCCATCACCGGCATCGGTGCCGTGGACTGCAAGACCGATGCGTGGGGCCTCGATGTCGTAATGACCGGCTCGCAAAAGGGCCTGATGCTGCCGCCCGGTCTGGCCGCCGTTACCGTCTCGTCCAAGGCCTGGCGGGCCTACGAGCGCTCAACGTTGCCGAAGTTTTACTTTGATTGGAAGAAATACCTCAAGAACCTGGAGAAGGATACGACTCCCTTCACCCCGGCTGTCTCACTGATGATCGGTCTGGCTGAGAGCCTGAAGCTGATGCGCGAGGAGGGCCTCGAAAACATCATCGCTCGGCACGCACGCCTTGCCGAGGCCACTCGTCGCGGTTGCGAGGCGCTGGGCCTCGAGCTGTTTGCGCCCGCCGAAGGCCGGGGTAATGCGGTCACGCCGGTCTGGGTGCCTGCGGGTGTTGATGGCAAGAAGCTTGTGAGCATCATGAAGAACAAGCATGGCGTGACCATCGCTGGTGGTCAGGACGACTACACGGGGCGCATCATTCGAATCGGGCATCTGGGTTACTTTGGCGATTTTGACATCATCACCACTCTGGCAGCTCTGGAGATGACGCTTTCTGAGCTGGGGTATGAGTTTGAGCCCGGCAGCGGCATCAAAGCCGCCGAAGCCGCCTTGATGGAGAGGGAGTAAGCCATGCGTATTCTGGTTGCCGAAAAGCTGGCCGAACAGGGCATCGCGCTGATGCGCGAAGCCGGTCATGAGGTCGATATCAAGCTGGATCTGACTCCCGAGCAGCTTATCGCCACGATCCCCGATTACGAAGCCTTGATCGTTCGCAGTGCCACGCAGGCCACGCGCGATGTCATCGAGGCCGGCACACATCTCAGGATCATCGGGCGCGCTGGCGTAGGCGTGGATAATGTTGACGTGGCCGCCGCCACCGAGCGCGGCGTCATCGTCTGTAACGCGCCGACCTCCAACGTCATCAGCGCCGCCGAGCAGACCTTCGCGCTGCTGTTGGCCTGCGCTCGACGGACCGCTCAGGCAAACGCCAGTATGCACGAGGGCGCGTGGGATCGGGGCAAATTCACCGGCAATGAGCTCTATGGCAAGACTCTGGCCATCTTCGGTTTGGGGCGCATCGGTGGTCTGGTCGCCGCCCGGGCCCGCGCCTTCGAGATGAAGTGCATCGGCTACGACCCCTATGCAACCCCTGAGCGTGCTGCCGAGATCGGTGTTGTGCTCTGTGATAAAATCGAGGATATCCTGCCTCAGGCCGACTTCATCACCGTCCATCTGCCCAAGACCAAAGAGACGCTCGGCATGTTTGGCGCCGAGCAGTTCGCGCAGATGAAAGATGGCGTGTATGTGGTTAACGCGGCGCGTGGTGGCATCTACGATCTTGATGCGTTGGCTGGGGCAATTGCCTCCGGCAAGGTTGCTGCCGCGGGCATCGACGTCTACGAGAAGGAGCCCTGCACCTCCTCGCCTCTGCATGGCCTCGATGCCGCAATTCTCACCCCGCACCTCGGAGCTTCCACCCGCGAGGCTCAGGCGCGTGCTGGTATCCAGACCGCCGAGTACGTACTGCTCGGTCTGGAGGGCAAGATGGTTCCCACCGCCGTGAATGTCGCGCTGGTGCCTGACGACGTGATGACCGCGGTTACTCCCTTCATCGACGCCTGTCAGACCGTCGGCGTGATGCTGGCTCAGCTGGCCGAGGAGGCAATCGAGTCGGTGACCGTGCGCGTTATCGGCGAGCTGGCAACGAATGATGTGAGCCTTCTGGGAACCGCTGCGCTGAGAGGGATATTCTCCATTTCCTCCGATGAGCCCGTGAACTTCGTCAATGCCAACTATATCGCCGAGCAGCGCGGTGTGAGTGTGAAGGTGGAGAAGACCCCCATTCGCTCCGAATACGCCAGCATGGTCAGCATCGAGGCGCTGGCGGGTGGACGACCTGTTGAGGTCGCGATCACCACCTCTGGCCCCGAGGGCACCTTCCGCGTGGTCAGCGTGCTCGGTTACAAGCTCGATCTCATCCCCGGCAAGAATGTCTTTATCCAGAAGTATGTGGATAAGCCCGGACAGCTCGGCAAGATCGGCACCATCCTCGGCAGCCACGGCATCAATATCTCGACGATGGAGGTCGGTGTGCGTGCCGAAGGAGGACCGTCTGAGG
>JAIRXA010000047.1 GCA_031268525.1 Coriobacteriales bacterium
TCCAAAGTTGTTGAGAAAAGCTGCATCATCAAACGATAGCGCATCCGGTCGCGTTTTGAGAAACGGGTCTCGCCGATGATACTCATCTGACCCTTTTCCAGCCGTTCATGGTACTCGTCCAGGGAAAAAGTATTAACGAACAGGAAGCCTTCGAGATAGGAGAAGCCGCCTGAGCCGATGGCGGGGTATTCCTCGTAGTCGATGATGTACTCATCGATCATCGTCGTAGTACTCATTTGAGTTTCAGGGCGCCGAGCATTGAAGGTCCAAGCGCTTCCATAGTCAAAGGCTGGCGTTGCGCCGCCGGCCAGAGCTTCACAAATAATAGCATAATAGCGTTCTTCGCAGGCATAGTCCACGCGCCCGACCGTACGCGCCAGCGAAGCGGCGACTGATGGCGAAGCCATGAGCGGATAGAAGGTCACCTGACTACAGTCACATTCGAGCACACAGGCGAGATCGTGTATCAGGATGTCCTCAGTCTGCGAGGGAAAGTTGTATATCATATCCACATTCAGAGCATCAAAGCGGTTGCGCACGCGCAGCAGGCGCTCGAGGTTTTCCAAGCCGCTGCCATATTTGTCCAGGCGATCCATCTGCCGCAGCAAGCCGTCGTCAAAGCTCTGGATGCCAACACTCAAACGCTGTACTCGCCCGTCGAGCGCGTCGAGCACCTCGGGTATCAGATGGTTGGGGTTCGTTTCGCACGAGACCTCCGTGATGGAAAACAGGGAGCGCGCCTGGTCGATGGTTGCTACAAGTTCGTCGACCAGAATCGTCGGGGTACCTCCGCCGATGTAGAGCGCCGCGAAGTCATAGCCCCGCTTGGCCAGCAGGACCATCTCGGCGCGCAGGTCGGCAAAATAGGAACGTGCGCGATCCTCGCGATAGGGATAACGGTTAAACGAACAGTAGGGACACAAGCGCTCGCAGAAGGGAATGTGCGCGTAAAGCATGTAGTGTTGTCCCGGCTGGGGGGCGGGCAGGACAGCGCGTTGGGTGGGATGCAGCCTGAGGTAGCGCCGATTGAGTTGGCGCACAAGCTTGCTGAGAAGTCGTTCGGAGAGCATGATAGGCAACAGACTCCTTTCCGGTATAATTCCCTGTATGGATGATACCGCATCGAACACGCCTTTGCCCGAGTCGCTCGCAGTGCCTCCTGCTGCGTTGCCTCCGTCTACGCCTCCTGCCGAGTCGCCTGTCGCCATACCCGCAGCAGCACCTGCAGAGTCATCAGCTGTAACGCCTCCCGTAGCAGCACCGTCAGCCGTAACGCCTCCTGTAGGCGTGCCGCTTATTACCGCATCGCAGGGAGCTGCGGCATTGGCGCAGGTTACGCGTATCTATACCGACCTCGATGGTACGATGCTCGCTCCCGGTGGGCGGCTGCTTAGCAATCATACTGGCGAGCCTTCAACCGCACTTGCCGAGGAGCTTGTTGCTCTGAAGCAGGCGGGTATCGAAGTTGTCATTGTTACCGGTCGTGATGCCGAACAGGGTAACGAGTTGCTGCGCATACTCAATCTCGATACCTTCATAGGCGAGATCGGTAGCTTTCGCTTGGATGGTTTTGGCGCCTTAGGCCGCCCACGCTATCTGCTGGGGGAATGGGATGGTCTCGTGTTGGCGCCTGGTCTGGCTCCTGGCGAACTGCCCCCCGACATGACGCCTTACGATCTCGTAGAGCAAAGTGGCGTCATGGAACGTCTCTTCGCTGCCTTCCCCGGCAGGCTTGAGCCACATTTCTTCTTTCGGGTGCGCAGTCGGATCAGCCATACCTTGCGCGGTTACGTGACCGCAGAGGAGGCTGCAGCCTTTCTGGCTAACGAACGTCTCCCACTGACCCTCATCGACAATGGCATCATCTCTCCGCAGATACATACCCTTTCGCGAGCGGACTGCCCCGAGATACACGTCTACCACCTTACGCCGCGCGGTTCCTCCAAGGCGGCAGCCGTGCATGACGATATCGTCATGCACGATCTCGACCCGGCTCAAACCCTGGCTATCGGTGATGCGCCGGGCGATGTGGAGATGGGCGACTATGCTGGCGTTCTCGTTGTGGTCGCCAACGCCTTGCGTTCATCGGTGGTGCGCGATCAACTGGCAAGCCGCCTCGACCAAGGGTTGCCGACTTTCATTACCGAAGGCTCAACGGCTGATGGCTGGGTCGAATTTGCTCAAGCCCTGCTTCGAGCACGGCAGGATAGTCATCTCGATAGATGACAATCAATCTCTCTTTCCGCGGCGTCCCCTTATCATTGGGGGTATGACAAGGGGAGCCCAAGAGTCCGTGCGGATTGTTTCAGTCTTCAGCGCCTTCGAGTTTCTCCTCGACATCCTGAGCGATGGCCTCGGCGATTGTGGCGTCCAGAACCCCTTCGATCTCTTGGAAAACCTCCACGGCTGCCTCAGCGATAGCCTCATCGCTACCGGCTTCGGTGGTGTCTATGGCTTTGGCAAGATTGCGGGCAGCCTCCATGAGTGCTTCGTCGACTTCCTCCAGGAGATCGGCAACCGTAGTGCCCTCGACCGTTTTCTCAGAAGCGGTGGCATCTGTCGTTTCAGCGGTGGCGTCCGTCGTTTCGGCAGTGGCAGCTGCTGCTGCGAGCGCCTTCTCATCTACAACCTCAACGACGATATTTGCCTTGACCTCACGATAGATGCTCACGGTGGCGGGATGTTCGCCAGCGGTCTTAATCGTGCCATGTAGATCGATCCGCTTGCGATCGATCCCCACCCCAAAGCGCTCCGTCAGTGCCTCGGCAACCTGAGTTGAGGTGACCGATCCGAAAAGCTGACTCTCTTCGCCGACCTTTGCACCGATGCGAATGACTGCACCTTCCAGAGCTACCAACAGTTTATCGGCGGTGTCAATACGGCCGGCCTCGCGTTTGGCGATGTTGTGCTTGCGTAATTCGAGTTGTTTGAGATTGCCCGGTGTCGCCTGAGTGGCGAGTTTGTTGGGGAACAGGTAGTTCACGGCATAGCCGGTTGCGACATCAACGACGTCGCCTTCTCCACCCTTACCCCTGATTTCTCCTAACAGTATGACTTTCATTCCCGGCCCCCTAACCGCGGCTCTTGCGGTCGATGCGGTTGCTCACGACCGGAACAGCATAGGGCACAAGCGCCATTTCGCGTGCTCGCTTAATAGCAACTGCGAGTTCATGTTGGTGCTGGGTGCAGGTACCGGTGACACGACGTGGCTTGATCTTGCCGCGATCGGTCATGTACTTGCGCAGCATACCAAAATCCTTGTAGTCGATGTACTTTGAGTCCTCTTTGCAGAACTGGCAGTACTTCTTACGAGGCTGGCGTACGTATTCAGCCACAGAAAACCTCCCTAGAACGGTATATCTTCATCATAAATCGTCACTTCTGGTGCTGGTGGAATATCGCTATCGCTGGCAGAGGTGCTGGCTCGGGTCGGCAGCGAGCCGCCGTCGCCACGTGGGGTGAGGAACTCAATCTCGTCGACGATGACCTCGAGTTTGTTGCGCTTCTGACCGTCGCGCTCCCACTGACTCCAACGTAACTTGCCCTCGATGGCAACCTTGGATCCCTTGGCCAAAAAGCGAGATACACTTTCGGCACGGGTGCCAAACATCGTGCAATCGACGAAGTTGGCGTAGTCCTCCCATTCGCCGGTTGAAGCGTTTTTGCGTCGGTCATTGACGGCGACACCAAGCGCCAAGACCGGCATACCGGATGCCGTTGCCCGCAACTCGGGGTCACGCGTCAGATTACCACTGATCAGAACCCTGTTGATACTCATAGTCTACACACTCTCCTTCGGTCATACGCTTTCGCGTGATGGGTAGGGCAGACATCGTGAAGTCTCAAATCTCAAGCCTCAAATCTCAAGCCTTGCAGGTCTGAAATCTTGAGCCTGAAGCCTCAAGTTTCAAGCCTCAATGGCCTGAACCTTGAGCTCTTTTAATCGCGGTCCGCACGACTCACGATCATATGGCGCTTCACGGCGTCAGCAATACGCAGGACGCGGTCGATCTCGGCTATGCTCACAGGTTCCGCGTGGAAATCGACGAGGGTATAATCCCCGTCGCTGAGTTTGTCGACCTCAAAGGCAAGACGGTGCCTGCCCCATTCCTCGACCTTGTCGACTACGCCTCCCTGGGAAGTGATCGCAGCATCAATCCTCGCGAGGGTTGACTCGCGTGTTTCATCCTCAATGGTGGGATTCACGAAGAATAGCAATTCATACGCCTTCATTGTTCACCTCCTCTGGACTGAACGGCTCAGGCACATGAAGGCACGGCCCGAGCAGGAAAAGTGCTCGCGTAGTGTACCATGCCTCCCTGCTGACCGCAAATCGTTCGACATACCGACGGTGCATACCCG
>JAIRXA010000062.1 GCA_031268525.1 Coriobacteriales bacterium
CTATACGAGCTGCGCCCAAGGACGCTTGGCTCAGTGTTTGTGAACCCGAGGCCTTTGAGGTCTATGGCATCGACGAAGGCGTCGATCACCCGTGTCTTGCTGTGGCGCTCCACCATCTCGTCTAAGCACATGATGCGCGCCTGGTTTCGGTCACAGCCCTCTATGTATCCCATGGGAAGTCCTATCGCCGGTCTGTCTTGCAGTGATTATATTATACTATAAATCTATCTATATCGCTAGCTTATTTTTCACACATCCTGACGTCCCCCTGACACGTCCTACCTGACACATCCGTCTCCCTCTGACACACGGCCACCCTGCAACTGCAGGGTGGCCGTCACTGTCAAGGCTTATGCTTTCTCAATCTGGCATAAACCGCAGGCGAAGGGTGGGAATCCGGTGATCGGATCAAAGTCGCGGGTGGTGAGCAGGTTCACGTCTGCCTGATGCCAGCCATGGAAGATGTCCACTACGCCGGGCATGACGATGTTGGTGACCTCTGCGAACATCTCGATCTCGCCCTGCTGATTGAATATCCTGACCTTGTCGCCATCCGTCAGACCACGGGCAGTGGCATCGGCGGGATTGAGGCGCACGATGGGGTCGGGCATGAACTGGTTGAGCCAGGGAAGATCGCGCAGTTTACTGTGCGTGTAATAGGGCACGCGTGAGCCGGTGTTGAGGATCAGGGGATACTGGGCAGCATCCTCGCTCAGAGGACTGTGTATCGGCTCCTCGTAAATCGGCAAACCTTCGAAGCCGAGATCGGTGAGCACCTGACTGACCAGCTCGACCTTGCCGGAAGGAGTGTTGAAGCCCGGCTGACCGTCGGGGCGCAGTTTGCCCGAGGCGTATTTGCGCTCTTCCGGAGGATTGCCGGGGATTTCAAATCCGTCGGGGTGAGCCTTCAGATCGTCAATCGTTACTTCCAGGCCGGTCGTTCTCAGAACCTCGGCCAGCGCTGCCTCAACATTACCGCCAAAGCACTGCTCTTCGTAGCCGAGTGCGCTGCCGATCTCCAGGATGATCCGCCAATCCTCGCGCGCCTCACCAAGGGGGGCGACGGCGGGCTCGCGCAGGAAAATCTTCCTACCGAAGACGGCAAGGGCGGCGGAGCGCTCATAGCACATGGCGGCGGGCAGCAGCATATCCACGAAATCATGGGTCCAGGGGCGCATATAGTAATCCAGAGCCACGGTGAACTCCATATTCTTGATGGCTTCCTGGTACCTGGGGGTATCGGGCCACATCATGGAGTTGACGCCCAGCAGCACGCCGGCGCGGATCTTGCCCTCTGCAACATATTCGGGCAGCTTGACGGTCTGTATCATCTTGTAGTATCTGGCCCAGACGGGGAAGTCCTTCAGGTCGTGACGGCGCTCCTGATACCCCTGCGCCTCGTACACATCCTCAAGCTGGAAACCCCTGGTCGAGGCGGCGTAGTCAAAGGGCAGGCCGGGCCCCAGTGCCATACCGCCCTTGACGTCAAGGAAGCCCAGGAGCGCGGGAATCATGAATACCGCTCGCTGGTAATTACCCACGTTGGTCTGGTGGCAGCCGCCCTTGGAGCTGGTGACAAGTGTGCCCGGCCCGCTTTTGGCCATGATCCTCACGGCTTCGATGAGCTTATCGGCCGGGACCCAGGTGATCTCCTCGACCTTCTCGGGAGTGTATTCGGCGACATAGGCCTTCAACTCCTCAAAACCCACGGTCCAATTCTCGACGAACTCCTTGTCGTAGTATTCATTGACGATGATCTGGTTGATAAAACCGGCAGCCAGAGCGCCATCAGAACCGGGGCGTAGCTGTAGGTGCACGTCGGCCAGGCCACTGACGACGGGAGTGATGCGCGGATCGACGACGACGAACTTGACGCCACGTTCCTTGGCGCTCATCAGGCCGTTAAAACGATTCGGCTGCGACCAGGCGGCGTTCAGTGACCAGATCAGGCTGCATGTGGAATCCTCGCCGGGGTCGGCCCCCACGCTCTGCTGACCAAAGACCAGATTGGCGCACAACCAGCTGGCGGCAGCGCAGACCGAACTCTCGGTCCCGTAGCTGCTTGAGCCAAACAGGGTGGCAACGCGCTGCATGGCACCGCGGGGCTCCTTGGGGTCACCACAGAAGAAGAATACGGCGTCAGCACCGTGCTCAGCCTTGACGGCATTGAACTTCTCGGCGATGGTGGCATAGGCCTCGTCCCAGGTAATCGGTTCGAACTGGGGGTCTCCGGAACCCTTCTCATTGATTCGCTTCAGGGGAGTCAGAATACGATTGGGGTCGTAGAGTTCCTGCAGCGAAGCGATACCCTTGGCGCACAGCGGTGAGGAGGGATAGCCTGTGCGGGACTCGACGCGCACGATCTTCTCCTCCTTGACGTGGCAGACGATGCCGCATTTGGGCATGTGATTGCACATATCGCAATAACTGTAGCGCAGCTCAACGGGGGAATTCTCATCGGCGAAAGCTTCTGTGGGGTGGAAGATGTCAAAGACCGTTGAGCCCAGACCGGCGCCGATAACAGCTGCTCCGGCAGCACCGGCGATAAAGCTTCTGCGCGAGAGTCCCTGCGATTGGGGAGCGGTGGTTTGATCGGTTGCTGTAGTGCTTACGGTAGTATCCATGGCGGCCTCCTGCGTAATCGAGTGGGTGGAACATGCGGACTGCCTGTCAGTTTTCATCGGTGTCACCGCCCATTTTGGAATCGGCCACCCCATCGGCCTTCTTCCTGCTCCTGCTGTAGGCGACACCTCCGCCAACCGCTGCGGCAGCCACGATGACGGCACCCGCGCCGATGATCACAGGATTGATGCCGGGCTCGGCTGCCTCTCTTGGCACGTCCGGCTCAACAGGTGCTACCGGCGCACTCGCCAACACCTTGGAACTGATCATGCCCGTTGGCATACCGGCGGGTTGGATGTAGTAAAAGCCACTCTCGCCAACTTTTGTGGCAGTACCTTCGGCAAGTTTGAGGGCGATCGGGCTTTCCGGGTCTTCGATATCACCAAAGGT
>JAIRXA010000136.1 GCA_031268525.1 Coriobacteriales bacterium
CCCCTGTCCCATAACAGAAACGTCCCCCTGTCCCACATTGTCCCAAATTATACGTCCCCCTGACACATCTGTCCTGACGCAGTCTGAAAGCTTCAGGGCATTCTGTCTGCCCGACTACCAACGTGGTATGATATCCTCATGCGATGCATGCAGGTATTGCATGGTTTGACTGAGTTTCAGGATGGGAAACGAGGGGTGTTATCGATGTTCAAGAAATCATTGCTCATAGTGCTGATCGCGATCGTATCCACTGTCGTATTAGGTGCCTGTACGACCAAGGCACCCGCTGAGTCAAGCGCTGCGCCGCCGAGTCCCTATTTCACGCTCACCGCGTTTCCTGCGGCAGGCGAAGCAATCGAGCAGACTGTTGCGCATGTTGCGGTCGCCGCGCAGCTGGCCGACGAGGCCGCTGCCGCCGAGGCCGCTGCCGCTGAAGCTGCCGCAGCTGAGGCCGCCGCCGTCGATGAGGCCGCCGCCGAGGAGGTGGCTGTCGAAGACAGCTCCTACGGCTATGACTACTCGTATGATTCGAGTTCCTCCTCGGTTGGTGGACAGACCGAGGATCAGTGCCTCGTACCGGTCTTCCTGGACTAGTGAGACTTCTCGATTCAACTCTCTGGTTCTGCGAAAAAGGCTCACGTATTCACACACGGTATGCCTTCTTCCAAGGCAACACGCGTCCAAACGATGCCTCATGACCAAACCCGTAATCGGTAATCACCTGGTGCGCATGGTGCGCGTGGGCGTGGCCGCCTGCCTTGCAAGCATGCTGGTGTCCTGTGCTCCACCCGCAGACTCTGCAGATCCGGCAATCGAGCCTTCTCCCTCAGCACAATCTCCTGGAGAAACGCCTACTACACCGTTTTATGTCGTGGATACCGGCGATGCGGCGCTCGATGCCCATCTGACAAAGGCTCTGGAGACCTTTGACCCTCAGGTGGATCTGCTGTGGCAGTGTTTTGCCTTTGCGGCACACACGTTTGCATACGAAGATGGTCCTGAGAATCCGGAGGGCGCCTGGACGGTTCCGTTTGCTGCGGACATGTTCGCCGATGGTGCGGGCAACTGTATGCAATTCGCAGCGGTCTTCGCTCTGCTGGCGCAATCCTGCGGCTTTGATGCCCAGGCGGTTGTTGGTGAGGTTTTGACCAATGACAAAGGCTGGTCGCTGCATGGCTGGGTCGAGGTTCGTCAAGATGATGCGCTGTATCTCTGTGATCCCACGATGGAAAACGGTCTGTTGCGTGGCGGCAACTGGTACATGGTGGGCTATGCGCAGGCTGAGGCAAGCTATCGCCTGGACGGTCAACCGTGCGCCGACATCTCCCATGACGACATCTCCAATGGTGATGCCTCGTCGACGGCTTCGCCTGCCGCTGCATACGATCACCTCCTTGATCTCGCGGTCAGTGACCAGACGGCACAACTTCTTCTCCACAATGACAGCGGGCTGACCATAACGGGTCTTGGCCTCACGGCACCTGCTGATGAGGACTTCCCCACACTCGTGCCTGCGAGTGGATTGGCGCTGGCGCCAGGTCAGACCCTGCTTCTTCGCTATGACCTGCCGCCAGCAACGCCGGCCTGGACCAATATCGTGTTGTGTGAGTACCGCGAGCTGCAGGTCAGCTTCGATGGTACCTCTGCCTATCTGCTCCACGACCTCGATCTTACCGTGCTCGATGAAGCTTCTCTGGGTTTTGCCGAGGGTGTCGCCTATCTGGCGTATGAGGATTTCTGTGTACGAAGCAGAACTCTGGGTCTCGCGGGCAGGCTTTCGACCCTCAATGCGGAGCAGGCACGGCTCTACGCTGCACAGGAGGATGCCTTACAGGAGGGTTCAGGCTCGGCAGGCGCCTTTGATCAGGACAGCGATGCCTGTCTCGACGACCCGACTATCCGCTGACCAGAGTAGAGTGCGCGGTAACCCAGCCTGGCGTGGCACTCCTGTCCGCCAGGCCACCAAAGCCGGATCACTCGTCTTTGGCTTCACGATCGGTTCGTAAATTCAGTGCATCCTCGCAACGTCATGAATCCAGTACATGAGGATGGGCCGCGGCCAAGATGGCACGATAGTCCGAAGAACTGCTCAGATACAATTCGAGGTTTCCGGTGTTGTGCGAAACGATGCCGTCAACGTAGCTTGCGGCTCCCAGGCCAAAGGCCACGCGTGTCGTGCCGGTGGCATCCAGTGCAGCAAAACGGTCAACAAGCCCTGCGCGGCTGTAACATCCGGGCAGGTACTCATGAAAGCCAAGCGGCAGAAGGATATTACGGGCGGCTGCGGTGTCCGACGCGAGTTTCTCAGTGTCACCTGCTCTGCCATCAGGACAGGGTACGAGCCTCACGTGCTGCAGCGGCAGACGTCCCAGGGCAGCAAGTGTCCGCCTCAGCGAGACCTCGCTTGTTTTCCGTTCGTTGATGAGGATAGTTACCCCCGTGTTTTGCAATTCCCTGGAATGCAGCATCGGCAGGTCGCGCAACAACACTTCGTTGGCGTCATGACAACCATAGCGCAGATACTCATGCCGGTCGAGAGTGATGACTTCAAGATCATAAAATGAGATGCCAATGCGCCTGAGGATAGTCTGCTTGTCGCCGTTGACGCCAAATGGCGAGAACTCCATGAGGATCTGTGGGTTTTTAAGGACGAATACTCGCCTTAAGACGCGGAAGAGTACAGCGAGATCATCGGAGTCTATCAGTGACGCCATGCCGGATCCCAGACGAATTGCTTCAATCGTCAGATCGGTGTAATCAGGAGCCGAAGCCTCGATTTCCCCTATGAGCGCTTTAAGATAGCGGTGGTACAGTGCCGTATCGAGGCCATGGAAGCAACTGCGCCAACAGATGACGCAGTTGCTGTCACAGAAGGGAAAGCTCAGATCGAGGATGGCTCGATTTTCGCTCGTTTCACCCATGATCGAAGTTTCACCCATGATCGGATGTTCCCTTACGCCTTTGCCAGATTCTCTCCCAACACATAACCCAAGGTAATAGCCATACCACAGCTGTTGCCCGAAGTGGGCGTATGGTATTGGACGGCATAGCGGTTGCCACAGCAGTTCCCCGTGGCGTACAAGCCTTTGATGGACGATTTGTCGGCGCGCAAGACCTGCTGGTCATCGTTGGTGTTCAAGCCTGCAAGCTGTACCAGTCCGCCAAAGGCGACGCCCTGCTCGCTCATGCTGCCTGTCCCGAAGAATGGTGCCTGACGTATGGGGAACATCAGCTGCGGGTCATAACCCCAATCGTCATCATGCTTCTTGTCGCACATCGCGTTATAGTGCTCAACCTCATCGAGCAGACCTTGTAACGCAGCCCCCTCGTAGCCGAGGATTTGCCCAAGCTCTTCCAGGGTATCCGCTGCGTAGACCGTCCCATAGGCTTCGCCGTAGACCATGAAGTTTTGTACAGGAAAACCCTCGGGGCCTGTTTGGTAGGCAGCCATGTCCGCCTCGACTTTGTTGATGAACGTCTTATTGCTCAAATCCATACTCGAATGGCCGTAATCCTGATACTCCAACCCTTCCCGCCATGTGGCATCGACGATGGTGGAGCAGAGGATTCCCGTAGCCATATTGTTGTAGACACCCTGATTGCCAAACTTCGTTATTGCTTCGTTGTAAAAGCGCTTGCCGTCAGGTCCGAATACCGGCCAGCAGCCGCCAAAGGGAAAGCCTGGCCTGCCGCCGGCAACACCTGTGGACATGGGTGCGCGAGGCCCGGGCTCCATGGTTCCGCCTGCCCAGAGCCCCATCTTGATGCCGCTTCCGTCTCGTCCCATACCGCCAACAGTTGTAACGTCGGTCCGGTTGTTTCCCACACTCCAGGCGAGGTTGCGCAGCTGGTCCGTGAGATCAAGGAGCATATCCGGGTTGGCGCCGTAGTCACCACAGGCCAATACCACAGCCTTGCTGGCATTGACCTGGAAGTACGTCCCGTCCGCATCTTCACAGATACAACCCGTCACATCCCCGGCATCGTTTTGCACCAATACGGCGCCCTTGGCTCCCCATATATGACGTCCACCGGCAGCCTCAAAAGCATCAATGTGGTTCAAGACGACTTGCGGCCAGACATCCGCATTGACTTTGACGTCGGAATTCCGCCATTGGATCATGCCGATGAAGTTATATGAGCCGCAGGACTCTCCTGAGAAGTACCTGGGTCCGTCGGGGCAGTTGCAGGTGAACATATACTGGTCTCTTGTCTCCTGCGGCACGTGCTCGACTACCCAATCGATAGCTTCGCCCGAGCGGGTGACGAACTGACGGAGCAGACTGGGACTCGCTTTGCTGAAACTCTTGCGCATATATTCGTTGAAGACGAGCGTCGTGTCATAGAGAGGCGCTCCCGCATCGAGGAAGGTTTTGGAATTGTAGCTGGCCATATCGCAGGCAAAGTTGTCGTAGTTCTCGCGGGTCTGGGGCTCGACAACGAGTACGTCTGCGCCGTCCTCCTGAGCTTTGAGTGCGCACGCGAATCCTGAATTGCCGGTACCGAGCACGAGGATCTCGCACTCCTCTTCACGGCTGATGTCTGTGATCTCGGGTTTGGATCCGAGCCAGTTGGGTACATTTCCCATGAATGAGCCGTTCGCTGCACTATCCGCGGCACCACCCGAATCATCGTCCTCGTCCGCTGTGCCTGGGGGTGCGCAGCCAGCCAAACCAACAACGGCAGCTCCTGCCGTCCCCAGTGCGGCGCACTTCAAAAACGAACGCCGCGATACGCCCTGTACGTCTTCCGCTTTCACTCCTGGTTTTCTTTCAGTACGATCCATCTCTTTCTCCATTCTCCTTTGAGTCGTCAAGGAGCGTTCCCCACCTCAAAATCGCCTGTGTGAGCAAACGTTTCCACCTCTCGTGCCCACCAGTCTATTGGGTTGCGGATAGCCAAAAAAGAAGCAGTTTTCTCCCGTCCATCTAAGCGTTCTGCGCGGGACGCAGGAACAAAGCGCTGCTCAGAACTACCCTGGGGCCTTCACTTGGAAAAAACTGATGCCCGGAAAAACTGATGCTTCATTTTAGGGAGGCAAAACACCGAACAGGCAGGATGTTTGTGATACTCTGGCGCAGAGCCGTCCACAGACCTTACAGGCTTGGGGAGGGTATGGAGGAGCAGGAGAGTACACCCACTGAGGGCTATCGTGGCAGGATGTTTTACTATCTTGTCGCGTTGTTGGTCGGGGTAGTAGTAGTTGCGCTTGTCCTGGCCGCGCTGTTGAGCTTTAGCACCCTTGCCGAAGCCAATCGTCATGAGGCAGAGGCCTTTGATACGGTGATACGGGTCTATGACCTCTATCTCCAGGGCATGAGTTCGAATCAGACCGATTACAGCATCCTTACTGCCGACGGCGTGCTCGCAGCTGCCGCGGCGTCCGATTCGCCGGACACCGAGATGCTTACCCATGTGCGAGAGCTGCTGTCGGATTTTTAGATTAAACAACAGGAACTGGCTCGGTATACTACGCGCGACATGTCGTTTTTCCTGTATCTCCCGGGCAGCCAGACAGTCTGCAGCCGCTCGGGGGGCCCTGCTGATGGGGCTGTGCCGGACATCATCGAAGAGCTTGACCTTCC
The DNA here is from genome assembly GCA_031268525.1 of Coriobacteriales bacterium. GTDB lineage: Bacteria > Actinomycetota > Coriobacteriia > Coriobacteriales > UBA8131 > JAIRXA01. The sequence continues at coordinate 5,586 of JAIRXA010000136.1, forward strand.
CAGGATTGTGGAGATTACTCAAACGCGCCCCTACTCCACTATTGTTGAGGATTCCGAGGGAGAAGCGCATATGCTCAACTGCGTCCTACTCGACCTGAGTGTGCTCATCACCATTGGGTCAATGCCGGAATTGCCGCCCATAGAAGATGTCGCTCCCAGCTTTCAGGACACACAGATGTACTTCATCGGCAATAACGGCATCAAATATGCCTTCACAGAAAATGACGGTCTGATCGATATATTGACTTTCGAGGACTTTGACCTTGGAGATGATTCAGGCATCATCTCGGTGGACCATGACAACGTGTCGTATCGTGTGTACTACCACAACCTTCCCTCAGGAGCGGTCACCTTTCTCTTTGCGACCCCCGACTATGCTCAACAGCGTATGGCCAACCTGATTATTGAGACCTCGATCGTCTTGGTGGTGCTGCTCATCACAGGAACTCTGAGTGCGTTTTTCCTCACACGTCGCCTTTACCGACCAGTGCAGCAGTTGATCGGCAAGCTCGTCACAGGACAACGGCAACCGGAGAACAACGAGTTCAAGCTTATTGATGAGGCGTTCAGGGACGTGGACGACCAGTTGCGGGCGCAGAGCCTTCTGGTGCGGCGCTATGGCCTCCACCGACTACTCAACGGGCAGAGCGACGAAGAATTCGAAACGGAGATGAGCGCGTTCTTTCACATTCCTGCCACGATGAGGGAAATTGATTCTGAGTCAAAAGGAAGGAGTCTGCTTTGCGCGATGGTGCGCTTCGATGGCTACGTAGACCAGAAGCAGACATCGCTCGACCTCCACCACCTTGAGCAGACTGTCGAGGTCGCGCTCCTGTCCAGTGAAACGCAGGTACTGAGTGTTCAGGATAGTGGCTACATCTTTACCGTTGTATCCTTTGAGACCTCGAGGTTGACAAAGATAATTGAGCAGTTTGCTCAGCTCCAGGCAGGGCTTGAAGACGAGGGCCGGATCCTGATATCGGTCTTTATCAGTCGTACCGTACCAACCATCGATACCCTCTCGGTTGCTTACTCAGATGTCCTCGCCATCGCGGAGTTCGTGACCCTGCATGAGAGATTCAACGTGATCGCAACCTATGATGCTCTCCAGGTCCAGATCGCGGACAGCGGCCTACGGAGTATCGTCTCTCTTGATGAGCAGAGGCTACTTGCGGCAATTCGCTCGTTATCTGCGGACACGCTGACGCTTTTTGATCGTTGTATAGAGCGTATGACCGGTGATCAGAACCAGTCCCTCACGCTTTTGAGTGTTCGGTTCGCCGCGCTCAAGAACAATGTTGTCCTGGCGCTGTATGACTCGTTTGCCCTACAGCGTGCGTGTTCTCTTGACCAGAGATACACCGATATGATTATCGAGGCAAAGAGTGCCTCACAGATACGGCAGAGGCTCGAAGATATCTTGACTGAACTGCGGCATAAGGAGAGTTCTCAGAGCCTTGATGATGAGTTCTGCGAGAGTATCGTTGTCTTCATTCAGGATCGTTTCACCGACCCTGACCTTTCGGCTTCTGTGGTAGCACGTGAGTTCAATATCAGTCAATCGGGTGTAACGCGAGTCATCAAGCGGGCCCGAGGTGAAGGCTTTCTCAAATACCTTCACTCACTGCGCATCGCGAAGGCTCATGAACTGCTGTTGACCACCACCCTGTCGATTGCCGATATCAGCATCCAGGTGGGCTATACCAATGCGCTCACGATGACGCGCGCCTTCAAGCGCTACACGGGCACGACTCCTGGTTCATTTCGCAGATTGTAGGGGAGTGTCTTCTCTATCGGCTCTCACCGCTGTAGTTGCCCGCAACACCGGCTCAGAGCACTACCTGGAGCACTATCTGTTCTCCGTTGACCCTTGGGGACCGGCAGTACCGTCTGAGGAGGTCGCACTATCCCGCTCGAGAACCCAGCAGTCGCCAACCGGTACCCACACGCTCATAGACCTGCCAGACTTTGTTGCCGCTATCGAAAGAAGCATTGTCGGCTACTCCGGCAGCGTAGCCATACGTGACGAGGTAGCCTCCCGTACTAGAAGCGTTCGTGGTATCCACGTCAGGAAAATAGAAGACTGCGGCAGCGATATCGTTATAGCGAAAATATTTTCCCTCAGGAATCTGACCAAATGAAATGGAAGAGGCATTTGGCACGTTGGAGCCGGTCTGCCGGAAGTAGACGCTGTAGGTCAGTTGCTTCTCGCAGGCTTGACCCGTAGTCTTCCAGGGCACGTGTGGGACACCCAGCAGGGTGCGATTGGTGAATTGCCGGATGCCCTCACTGCTCCGTTCGGCATCGGGAGCCGCCAGATTGGCCAAACTCATGCGCACGTAGGCGGTGCCACCAATATTGTATACGTAGCTATCCAGATAGACATACTGATCGCCAAGGGCGCTCTCATCAAGGCTGTAGTTCGAAGCCCATGACAGAATGGGGCTACCGCTTGCGCTGCCCACCCAGGGATTGCCCGTTCGTGACTGCGCATACTGTTGCCCAGCCATCTCCATCATGGTATCGAGTACCAGTTCGGCGCGCTTGGTCTGTTCCTCGACCCTGAGCCTTCTGACGTAGCCGGTGAAGGAAGGCACTGCAATGGCGGCGATGATGGTGAGGATGACAAGCACGACCATGAGCTCAATGAGAGTGAACCCATGTCGATTGCGTATCGTGTGTAGCCGGTTTTGCATGGCAAGACCCCTCGTGCCATCTTTATAGGGAGAAGGCATAGAGCGAAACAGTACTTTTATCACGCGCACATCATAACAGACGCCGCTTTACCTGAGAACATACAAGCTCGGGCAATCCAAATTGACAAGGCCCTGCAAATTCCTGTATGAATGGCCAATTACCATCACGCGGAGGAAGAGGGGAGAGGAAAGAGGGGAGAGGAAGGGGCCACTCATCCTGCTCGGTCCTCTTTCGGCTCAGGGTCTTTCTTCATCAAACCGAGTGTATCGACCAATTCGTCATGGTTGTGGACGCCAATCTTCTCGTAAATACGATAGCGATGGGTCTTTACCGTTTGCGACGAAATGAACACACGGCGGCCAATAGTCGTACTCGTCAGTCCGATCGCCAAAAGCGGCAACAATTCGCTCTCCCGGGGAGAGAGGTGGGCTTGAGCGGCAAGGTCTGCACACCGCCTCCGGAGCGCTTCGTCTATCTCTGTTGCTGTGTCGTGATGTTGTGAATCATCAAAGTGCAGTTGTCTGTATGATTTTCGAACGAAGAAGAAGATCAGATAGAAAAGAATACACAGGGCCGCCAGGGCAAGGATGCCTTGAATTGCCTGAGCTTCCAGGAACTGCGACGACAGCATGAAGCAACCATACAGTATCAGAAACACGACGACGAAACTTGGCGCGATTGCCTCGGTTGTAGAACTGACTCGGCCAAGCATCAGGGCTCCAACCCATGCCAGCAGCAAAAAGAGTAATTCTGAGAGCAGGGCGAGCATGAAGACAAATGACGGAGCAGCCCAGCCATCGATGGCGCTGATGATAATCGGAAGGGCCAGGGGAACCGCCGCTCCCGTCAGCAGCGCGTCTATGTCCATGCGCCACTTCCAGTAGTGGTACAACAGAAAGAGAGAGCCTGTGCCCAAAGCCAGGGTCAGCAGAAACAGACCAGGATTGGCGTCAAGAAGGCTGAAGGGCTCGACCTCCCAGCTCAGCCCAAGACTGATGGTACAGAGCAGGCTTTCAAGGATAACCGGTAAGGCTACGGGGGCAATGGTCTTGAGACTTTGTATGCTTTCGGTCGGCGCCTTATCCAGAGCTTCGCTGCCCGTGTCCCTGCTCAGGGTGGTAGCGGGGATACGACTCCGGACGAGGATGAAACCAGTGACCGTCAAGAGCGCCGTGATGGTCAGAACTCCAAAGGCGGAGACAGATACGCTTGAAAACAAGAGCTGCGAGAGCAGCATCGCTCCCATGATGCCCAGGCCAGAGGCAAGCAGCAAGCTCTGAGAGTCCAGAGTGCTGTCATGAGTGAACACATGAATCTGAGCAATAGCAGCGATGCCAAGGCAGATTGAGGCGCAGAGCGGCATCACCTGAGCGAAGGCCAGACTGACTGCCGCAAAGCCAATCAGCAGGATTGTCAGCAATAACAGGGTCAATGCCGGCAGTGCGACTGCGGCAATTGTTATGAGTAGATGGCCAAGATGAGGAACGTGTCTGTTCAAGAGGCTTACTGACAGGCTCCACAATGCCATGACTGCGATGGTGATGAGCGTAGACGCCAATGGAGAGATGGCCAACACATCCCCTGAACCAACCGCGGTAAAGACGGTAGGCCGAAACAGCAGGGTCTCCAAAAAGGAAAAGATCCCAGTCAGGGCTAATGCTGCTTTCAGGGCAGTCTTCACGTCTGCATGACCACCTATTCTCTGGCAGGGGACAGGTAAACCGCATTTTGGAACAGGCAAACTACACTTTGGAACAGGTAGACCGCATTTTACAACCAAAAGCCTACAGACGAAATCAGGCCGGTTTCTCAGTATATCAACCAGCACTATTCATTCCTATCCATAGGAGGAACGAAAGGAAGAAGAGCATGAACAGGGAACTTGATCGGAGAACTTTTCTGAAAGGCGGCCTGCTGGCGGCCGGTGGTGCGATGGCAGTGTCAGCGTTGGGAGCCTGTAGTCCACAGAGCAGTGGCAGCGCCGATGAAGCACCTGGAGATGCGGTGGTTGCGGCTGGTGAATGGTATGGTGCTCCTGCCGATCCGTCCAGCTTCACTATCGTAGATACCTGGGATACCGATGTGCTGATCTGCGGTTTCGGCGCCGGTGGTATCGTTGCTACCGGGCTTGCCTTTGAGAACGGGCTGAAGGCCATCACGATCGAAAAGGGAACAAGTGGCAGCGAGATCAAGACAGAAATCGGCTGCATCGGCTCAAAGATTGACGCGAGCTACGGGGTGTCGGTGGATCCGCAGACCTGCATCGACGAACTGACGCGTTATGCCAACGGTTGGTGCGATCCGCAGGTTGTGAGTGTGTGGGCACATGAGAGCGGAGCCACCTTCGACTGGATTGCCGAGAAAATTGCCCCGAGCGGAGCCATTCCCTTCTTCCTGCCAGATGTGGGCGATGGCTACCACGGCGTTTGGCCCGTGTACCCCATCTCGCACAGTATCTTCTGTCCGCCCACGCCGGAACAGGTTGAGGAAGCCATGGCAGCGGTTCAGGAAAGTGGCGATCCTGCGGCGCAGGTGGCCATTCTCCCCAATCTCAGCAAACAACTCGTGGAAGCAATCAATGAGTGGGGTGCGGACATACGCTATGGCACGGCGCTCGTGCAACTCCTTCAAGATGCAGATGGGCGGGTGACTGGCGCCATCGCCGAGACTGCCGACGGTCATGTGCAGATCAATGCCGCTCGGGGCGTCATCCTGGCAACCGGGGGCTATGAGGCCGACCACGAGTTGCTGCAGGCACTCAACCCCGATTCAGAGGCTATCTGTGGCTGCCCGCAGTTTCTTCCCAGCAATGTTGGAGATGGCATCAAGGCGGGCATCTGGGCAGGCGGTGTGAAAGACGCCATTCCTACGCTCATGACCTTTGCCCGCGCAGCCATGGCCCCGGATCAGGAACTGGGCTATCCCTATGCAGGCACAACCAACTGGATGGGCGACCAACCTTTTCCCAAGGTGAGCCTTGCAGGCAAACGTGTGTGCTGCGAGAGCGCGCCCTATGACTATCCGCTCCATGTAGCCGCCCAGCTGAAGGATCACAAGCTGGCGAGTATCTGGGATTCCAACTACCAGCAGAACATCGAACAGTTTCACACGCTCGGTTGCTCGCGTATTGGACGCATCACGGTCATCGGTGCCAATGGCGAGCAGATCACCGATGCTGCAACGGCAGGTATGCCCTGGGAGGCATTTGAGGGGATGATGATGGCCTCGCTCGCCAATGGTGCGGTCCAAAGCGCCGACACCATCGAAGAGCTGGCCACAAAGATGGGCATCGATGCCGTCAACCTCAAGGCTACCATCGAAAACTACAACAAGATGGCCGCCGAAGGCAAGGACACGGAATTCGGCAAACCAGCCAAGGATCTCATCGCGCTGGAAACACCACCGTACTATGGTAGTTTCTTTGGTGGACACGTACTCTGCACGCTCGACGGCCTCAAGATTGATGCTGACATGCGTGTACTTGATACCGAGAAGAACCCCATTGAAGGTCTCTTTGCCGTGGGTAATTGCTCGGGAAGTTTCTATGCCGGTTCGTATCCCGAGCTCTTTATCGGTAACGCCTGTGCGCGTACCACGACCGAGGCACGCCACGCAGTGCTGTATATCAAGGAGAACGGCTGATCTCCTCGACTGTCTGTGACAAATCGTGCATGAGGTAGGTGCTCGCTTTGGCGCGTGCCTACCTCAAAGACAAAAAGGAGACAAAAAGGGGACGTCAGCCTGTGTAAAAACTCGCTATAACTCGCTGTAGCACTAACACTAATGTAGGCATATGCTATAATTACCATATCGAGACCGGGAGGCTGATATGGTATACATCCAGGGAAAGGACCGTCGGCAACTGCAGGTGACGTGCCTTGATGACATGGTAGATAACGACAGCATCGTGCGCGTCATTGACTGCTTTATCGACAGGCTTGACCTTTGCGAGCTGGGCTTTGAGACAAGAGGCGACAGGGCCACGGGACGCATCCCCTACTCACCTGAGCTGCTGGCCAAGATACTCGTGTTCGGCTACACAGAAGACATCCGCTCGTCAAGAAGACTTGAGCGGGCATGCCACAACAACACAGAGATGATGTGGCTTGCACAGGGGCTTGCACCAGATCATAAGACGCTGGCCAACTTCAGGCGCGATAACTCAGAGGCCATACAGGCGCTTTTCGAAGAGTTCGGCTCGTTTACACAATACGCCGGCCTCATCGGCAAGAAGGTACTGGCACTGGACGGCACGAAGATGCGCGCCTCAAACTCCAAAAAGAGGATGCTTACCCAAAAGAAGCTGAGGCGCCAGATAAGACACCATGAAAAACGCGTAGGTGAGTACCTGGACGCACTTGCCTGCGCGGATGACGAGGAAAGGGCAGATGAGGCAAAGATAGAGGCTGCCCACCACCGCCAAAGGGCCCAGGAGGCCAAAACACAACTGGATGCACTTGAAGATGCCGGGACAGGTGAGCTGGGACGAACTGACGGCGATGCCCACAACATGGGGGACAGAACCACAGGGGTGCATCCCTGTTATAACGTCCAGGCCATGGCAGATGCGCAGGCACATATCGTCGTCTCATTTGATGTCAAGACCACGGCAGATGACCACGGGCACATCGCGCAGATGGCAGAGGCTGCTTCGACGGCGCTTCGCACTACCAATATCACAACCGTGGCAGACAAGGGCTACTGGGGGCATGCAGACATACAGGCATGCCAACAGAAGGGTCTTGATGTCGTCATTGCCCCACAGGGAAAGGCTCACAGTCTGGATGGCACTCAGATATCCCTGGACAGCTTCAGATATCTTGACGCGACAGAAAGCTATATCTGCCCCGGCGGCAATGTCCTTTCTTCCCACAGCAGGAGGGAAACGAAGGTCAGGAGGTTTTACAACAGGGAGGCCTGCGCAACGTGTCGACTTGCACATGAGTGCCTGAGCGGGAAAAAACGATACCGCACCATATACCGCCAGCCCTACAGTGCCATACTGGAAGAGGCGGCAAGACACTATGAGGAAAACCTGGACACCTATGCCTTGAGGCAGCAGACCATAGAACACGTCTTTGGCACCATAAAGCGCTCGATGGGGGCAGATCATTTCCTGATGCGAGGCATGAGAAACGTAAGGTGCGAGGCAGCACTCCTGTTTTTGGCCTACAACGTCAAGCGAGCAACGAATGCCCTGGGATTTGAGGGCATGATGACCGCGCTTGAAGGGTACTTCAGCCTGCTTGCAAAGCATGGCATACCAGGCCTCATGCACCTGTCTGCCGTCGTTTTGGCCTTCATCTGGCCAAAGAGAGCTGCCGTGTCGGTTCCTGGCTGAACAAACTGCGATGCGCTGCCAACCGCAGCCG
>JAIRXA010000119.1 GCA_031268525.1 Coriobacteriales bacterium
GATAAGATTCTGGAATACCAAAACATCATTCAGGCATTCTCCCGTACAAATCGCCTGTTCGGACGCGAAAAGCCGTTTGGAACAATTCGTTACTATCGCAGACCACATACGATGGAGAAGAATATCGAAGAGGCGGTGAAGCTCTATTCCGGCGATAAGCCCATCGGTTTATTCGTACAAAAGCTCAACGACAATCTTGATGCGTTGAATGGACTGTTTGGCGATATAAAAAAGGTATTTGCGAGTGCAGGAGTAGCCGACTTCACGAAGAATCCCGATGATCCGACTTCATGTGGGAAATTCGCTTCCCTGTTCAGGGAATTTAACGAGTGCCTCGAAGCCGCAAAGATTCAGGGCTTTACGTGGGAGCGACAGAAATACGTCTTTCAAAGCAAACCGGGTGCGAAGAAAATCACCGTCAGTATGGCATTTGACGAGAACGCCTACCTTATCCTCGCTCTCCGCTATAAGGAGCTGTTCTCTGGCGAGAGCAATGGCAGCAGCGGTGATGGCGATATCCCCTTTGATATCGATGGCCACCTGACAGAGATAGACACCGGGAAAATAGATGCTGACTACATGAATTCGCGTTTTGACAAGTATTTGAAGTTGATGAATCTCGAGCCTCAGCCTTCGAAAAGCCTTGTTGACCAGGCATTGGATGATCTGCACAAAACATTCGCTTCTTTGACGCAGGAGGAACAGAAGTATGCAGGTATCTTCCTGCGCGACATCGAGCGTGGCGAGGTGCTTGTCGAGGAAGGGAAGACCTTGCGCGACTATATCACCGAGTATCAGATCAGGGCGAAAAACGACCAGATTCACCGCATGGCAGAAGCGTTTGATTTAAACGAAGCAGCGCTCCGCGAAATGATGAGCCTGAAACTGACTGAGGTAAACATCAATGAATATGGGCACTTTGACAACTTAATAGATTCTGTTGACAGGACGAAAGCCCGCACATTCTTTGAGCAACAGCAAGGTATAGGCGTGTCGCCAGCAAAAGTAAACATCCTGTTGGACAAGCTGCTACGACGCTTCTTGCTCGAAGGTGGCTTTGATCTGGAATAGCATGGCGCTCCAAGTGTCAATTTGTTGTAAATACCATGTTCATAACCTAAAGGGTGTTATAATATAGCTTCTTACGACAACTCGACAGGACGTTTTTATGCTTTCTAAAGACTTTATCGAAACCACTGCAGTCTTCACGACGAAAGGTTATCTTGAGTCGTGCGGAAATACCCAGGCTCATCGTAACCTCTTGAATCGTTCTGTAAGAGCGGGCAAGGCCTTGAAGATCAAACAGGGCCTCTATGCTTCTAATGCCGGCAAGTACCGTGACTATATCCATAGTTACTATAGTATTGTCAAAGTTGCAGACCAAAATGCGATTCTTTGCTACAACAGCGCTTATGAATTGTTTGTCGGGCAACACAATATAATCTCAACGACAACGTTCTTCACTAACACTAATCTACGCTCTTTTGAATTCCAAGGTCATGAGTACAGGGGATTTCCCTTCTTAAAAGAGGATCTGCAAACAAGGGGGTACCGCCAACTGGATGGCAGTGTGGTTAAAGGCACCACTCCAGAACAAACGATTATCGACTCCCTCACCAAACCAGATCGATGTTTTGGTATCGAGAACGTTCTTCGCATCCTTTCAACACTTGATAGGATCAATTCAATGGAGCTTATTAACCTCCTGAGCGATGAGACATCTCCCGTAAGAGCGCGAGTTGGTTGGGTGCTTGAGCAAAAAAGGGAAATCTGGCATATCTCGGATGAGAGTATCGCTCAACTTCAAGAGAATTTGGATAATGGTCCTTTTTATTTTACCCCTGACCATAAGCGCGCAAAAGGTGCCTATTCGAGCAAGTGGCACCTGTATTTTCCTGAACCCCTCACAACCATTGAGGACTGGATCAATGGGTAAGAAGGAGGCTCGACTATGACAGAGGGCATGAGTGCGATAGCTGTAGAGAAAACGAGCAGGCTTTTGATCTTTCTTGAAGCAGTCGCTACGCATGAGTTCTTGCAAAACAGGGTATGTCTTCATGGTGGAACAGCACTCAACCTCTTCATCTTCAGAACACCACGACTTTCGCTTGATGCTGACCTTAATTACATTGGAAATGCTGATCGCGAGGTTATGCTCAGAGAAAGACCCCTTGTTGACAGGGCACTTGCTGAAGTCGCACAAAGCCTTGGGTTAAGAGTTGAAACCGGGCCTGATCAACATGCAGGGAGAACGTATAAGATGGTTTACTCTTCGCAGATAACCGGACATCGAGATTTCATAAAGGTAGATATGGACTACCTGAATCGTGCCACCCTTATTCCTCCTGAGTTTCGCGAGCCCACCTGGGGCGAAAAGACCGGGATAGGGGTTTTGACAAACGCGCCCATTGAAGTAGCAGGTGGAAAGATAATGGCGTTGCTTGGCAGAGTGGTTCCACGTGATCTATTCGATATAACTCTTCTTGCCAAGAACAGGGAGATATACTCAACTGGCGATAAGGCACTTGATCGAAAGATTTTGCTCTATTACATCACTATGTCTGATCCCTTCCCCAGACAATTAATGATCCGCGAAAGATTTTCAGGTACCGGAAAACAATTCGAAGAAAACCTGTTGCCTTTGTTGCTCAACAATACCAAGCCTCAGCTTGCAGACATGATAGACATCGCGGAGGAATTCATCCAAGAGATAGTTCAGCCAAGAACTAATGATGAGGCGGGGTATCTTGATCGAATGATGCAAGCTGACTACCAGCCGGATATGCTGTTCAAAGACTACCCAGGTGTTCTTCAAGCAGCTCTCTCAAACCCACGTATGCAGTGGAAATTGCAAAATCAAAGGAAAGTAAGCACCCAGCATACTCACTAATGCCTTGCTTTTGGCGTAGTCATGTTCGTTCTACCTGCGTCGGTTTTACATTAAGTCCCCTATCGCCACTCCGACCAGATTTATCCAAGTAAAAGGCTTGAGGGGCACTCCTTTTGTATATCTAAGTTGGGGCTAAAACGGTCTAAGGTCGAATCGGGATCAAATTGATTGAGCAAAACCCTGAAACCACCTAATTGTCTTTATGTACTTTCGCTTGGGAGCATCATCACCCTTCATCAGCGTGAGCCTTGTGATTCAAAAACGACGACGATGACAGGAGGAAAAACGATGTCGAATAAATCGAAAGGCTCGGAGCTGTTCAGCAAATACTATGCACGATGGATTAAGGTGTACAAGGAGGGCGCTATCAGAAATGTTACCATGCAGAAGTACCTCATGACGCAGCTTTGGATTGAGAAATTGGTTCCCGGTCTTCTGATCGGGGAACTGACGCGAACGAATTACCAACAGCTGCTCAATGACTACGCAGACCAACACGAGCGACAGACGACGATGGACTTCCACCATCAGCTCAAAGGTGCCGTTTTGGATGCGGTTGACGAGGGGCTGATTGATCGTGACCCAACACGAAAGGCGATTATCAAGGGTAAGCCACCGCGGGAGAAGAAGCCCAAGTTTCTGAATCAGTTTGAGCTCCATACTCTGCTGTCGGGCTTTGAGCTGAAGCCGGCGGTGAATTGGGACTGGTTTATCTTGCTGGTCGCAAAGACTGGTATGCGATTTTCGGAGGCATTGGCATTAACGCCAAGGGATTTTGACTTTGCCCATCAGTCATTATCTATAAACAAGACCTGGGACTACAAAGGTGAAAGTGGTTTTCTCCCGACCAAGAATCAGTCATCGGTGCGTAAAATTCAGATTGATTGGCAAACCGTTATCCAATTTTCCGAACTGGTTAAGAATCTGCCAGAGGAAAGGCCTATCTTCGTTGGGGGCACTGTCTTCAACTCAACCGTGAATGACATTTTACGACGACATTGTATTCGCGCGAAAGTCCCGGTGATCTCGATTCATGGATTGCGCCATACCCACGCTTCGCTGCTCCTTTTTGCCGGTGTTTCGATTGCGAGTGTCGCCCGTCGGTTGGGTCACGCAAGCATGACAACCACGCAGAAAACCTATCTGCACATCATTCACGAATTGGACAATCAGGATGTTGAGTTGGTTATGAGGTCTCTATCTGTTTTGAGTTGAAACAGGCGTCTGGCAGTATCCACAAGGCTCACGCTGATGAAGGGTGATGATGTTCCCAAGCGAGGGTGGGGCTATTCGCATCGGCATGCGGGCTGCGAGCTATGTTAAACTATCCTTGACATGCGTCTCCCTTATATCTGGGCAAGGAAGATGGTCGCACGGCCTGATCAGGAAAAACCTATAGGGAAGACCTCCGTCGCGAGGAGACCTGGTTCAGGATGAGCGTCGGCTACGTCTGTATCACTGGCGGGGACTGCTGCCGATGTCATTTTGAGTCCATGGTCGCGCAGGGAGGATGTCTGTTCCACTTGAGAGGAGATGACTGCGTTGGGATTCGAGATATTGAGCCTTATCTTTGGCGCCGCCATCGGCTGGCTGACGAACTGGATCTTCGAGCGGCGCGCGGTGAAGGCCGCAAAAGCCGAAGCCGCTGAGAAGCAGGAGCGCAACAGGAAGCTCGAGACGGAGATCGAAAGGCTGAAGGAGCAGCTGTCAAAGGTGAGCCAGAACGTCCTCTCCGGGGCCCGTGAGCACCTGGATACCGGCAACGCGGCCGTCAGCTGCGAGGCACTCGAAGACGAGCTGTACGCCGCCGCCCGCCGCTGCCTCAGCCCTGACGGGACGGTCGCGGTCTCGAAGCTCAAGGGACTCTTCCTCGGACAGGCTGGCTATTGCACCATAGACGGGTGTCTGGAGTCGCTGCGTGCGCAGGGCAAGATCGGCTTCGTGGAGAAAAACCTGGTGGAACTGCTATGAACGCCGCATTCATCGCCGTCGATTCCGGCGGCACCCGCTCCCATGTCAAGCTGACTCTGCAAGGTGACGACGTCAACGACATCCAGCTCTTCGAGGTCCCCAGCACGATCTCCGGCATCCTGCCGGGATCCCAATACGGACAGGTCCTGCGGGACATGCTCAGGCCGGTCGAGAAGTACTGGATCGAGCATGATCCGCAAGACACGGACACCTATCTGTTCATCGGCGCCGCGGGATACGCCAACAGCACCCGCGAGCTGTTCCAGGACGTCCTCTTCGACGTCCTGCCCACGATGCTCGCAGGCACGATAGTAACTGCCGGGGCGGTCAACGACGCGGTAGGCCTGCTGCTCGGCTATGAATCCGACGGGGCGATAATCGTCGGCACCGGATCGAACATCCTGGTGCGGTCATCTGACGCCAAGATATACCAGGTCGGCGGGCAGGACTGGGTGGCCGACGACAACGGCGCGGGCTTCTGGATCGGCCTACGGGCGATACGCAAGGTCTCCCGCGCCCATGCCATGGGCGAGCAGTCGGTGCTTCTCTCCCGCTTCGAGGAGACCTACGGGATCACTCCGGATAAAGAGCGGGAGCTTTTCGCCCGGTTCAGGTCCCTGGCCGTGGCGGACAGGAACATGAAGGCAGGCATCGCCCGCTTCGCGGCGAGCGTCTGCGCCGCCGCCGAATCAGGCGACGCGGAGGCACAGGACATCGTGAAGCTCGAGGCCGAGGATCTGGCAGACTCCGCCGCGATCGCGATCAGGAGGCGCTTCAGCAAGACCGAGGTATCTGGCGGGCTGCGGTTCGTCCAATGCGGCAACGTCTTGAAGAACGAGTTCTTCAGAGCCTCCTTCGAGGCTCAGTTGAACATGCGCCTGCGCTCCGGGGACGGTGAGGCGGCCAACATCGAGTGGCTCAGCGTCCGTGACGGCATCGAGGGCTACGACCTGCTGGCGAAAAGGCTCACCGGCCCGGTCGATGACCTCCTCAGGATCGATCTGATGTATCGGCCGGTGATCCTGCACTTCAAGTGATCTCCGGCGGCGAAAATAAGCGCCTTTGCAGCTGATTTCAGGGAGAGGAGACACCGGATGGTCCGGAGAGCATCTCGCTCTCCGGACCATCCGGCACAAAGACAGACTGCGCTTACGTAGTGCGCTTACGTAGTGGGCTTACGTAGTGGCTTCCGTGGGAGCGTCCGAACGAGGAGCGGGCGCTCGAGAGCCAACGATAGCGGCGGCAATGATACCCCAGATGAACTGGATCGTGATGACCAGACAGAAGGTCACAAGACGTACGATGACCGTCGTCCACATGCCGGGAATGTGCCCGAGAACACTTCCGAACATGACCGAGGTGAAGACGAACTCACCAGCGCCGGTCACTGGAGCCGTAATGCCACCGGTTCCATAGACCGCCAGGAAGGGAAACAGGCCGGTCATGCTGATGAGGCAGCCGAGGATATAGCCGCACATCAGGATGTTGAGGATACCCTTCATCTTCGGCTTGACCAGGAGCACCACGATCTGTCCAATCACGGCAAGCGTGCCCGTAAACAGGAAGGACCAGAGCAGACTGATGGGCGCGAAGGCCGCGGCCGCGGCCGCTCCCAGAGCGGGACCGTTGGCGGGGATAGTGGGATCGATATAGGGGACAGCGCCCACATAGGACAGATCGGGCTTGACAAAGTTACCAACGAGCAGGGACAGCGGCACGGTGATGATGAAAGCTATGAGCAGGAAGCGGATAAACGGCCAACACCCCTTGAAAAACGCCTTTACAAAGGGCGCACCGGTCTCTGCCTTGCAGCCCAAGGTCGATCCAGCAGCAGCTCCCACAAGTCCAAACAGTGGGAGGGTGGCGCCAAAGCCACCGACTTTTTCGATCTTTGGCAGAAGGCCCGTAAGGAACAGAATCATCATGATGAATCCGCAGGTTGCCAACGAGAAACCTGCGGTATAGTTCTGGGCAAGCCCCAAGGTGGCAGACCCGAACAACAGAGCGTCATCAGGAATGAGAAACGCATAGAGCATATTGAACAACTGACAGATGCATCCCATGCAGCCGCCAACAAAGAATGCACCAAGGATCACTTTAGCTTTACCCATAATCTCCTCCTAAGTTCTCACGCAGATACAATCAGACGCCCTCCAGAGGTGCGCCTGTCTATTCATCTACAGATCGAATGCCGTCTTATACCCTCCACTGATTGCCGGTTCGAGGCGCCCTCCTTCAAGGGCATCTCCTACGACGAAGACCTTGTCGTAGCTTGCCTTGAGATCCTCAACCAACTCCGTATTCGGCTCGACGCCCAGAGACACGAGGAAGGCATCAAAGCTGAACTCCTTGACCTCGCCGCTGTCCACGGTTTCAAAAACCGCTGTTTGTCCGTCAATTCTGACGAGTTTGTGCCTGGTATAGATCTCAGGTTGATGGGGACCCAGTCTGCTCATGACATCGATGATGTTTTGGAAGAACAGGCCAGGGCCAATGTCGTCAACCATCTCAAAGAGCGTGACGCTGTTGCCTGCATCCGCAAGGTATTCGGCCGTCTCGATACCGGTCATACCTGTCCCGATAATCCCAATCCTCTTGCCAGTAAGCGAGACCTCGCCGCTGAGAATCTGGGGAGGCGTGAAGACGTTTTCCTGGTCGAGTCCTGCGATCGAGGCAGGCAGAAGAGGATGTGAGCCCTGGGCGATGATGACGGCATAGGGATCGAGGGCCGAGATCTCCTCAAGCGTCGGCTCGGCGCCGAAGCGGATCTCCACACCCAACTTCTCGATCATGTACTGCTGATACTCAAGCAACCAGAGCATCTTCTCCTTCTTGGGGGGCGTCGCTGCGTAGATGAGCTGTCCGCCCGCACGGTCCTGCCTCTCAAAGATGACAGGCCTGAAGCCGCGTTTGGCCAACACGATACCTGCCTCGAGCCCAGCCGGACCGGCACCGATCACCGCGACGCTGCGCCCCGCACCATCCAGTCTCAGAGCCGCATCGCCATACTGCGCCTCGCGACCACCCTGATAATTGATGGCGCAGGCAACGGTAACACCGGTGATATCCGCCGCCATGAGGGTGTCCATGCAGTGCATACAGGAGATGCAGCGACGGATCTCGCCCACACGACCCTCCTGAGCTTTGATGCCCCAATCGGGGTCGGCAAAGAACTGACGGGCAGAGCCGACATAATCAAGCTTGCCCTGCGCGAGGATATCTTCGGCATAGTCGGGGTTTCTGATGACAGAGACACCGATGACGGGGATATCCACGACCTCCTTCACCCGGGCGGGGGCGTCGATCTTCCAGCCCTCATCGAAGCCGATCGGCTCCCAGGCAGTGTTCATCGTCTCGTAGATACCGCAGCTGATATCCAGCGCATCAGCGCCAAGTTTCTCTACATACCTGGCAATTTCGATGCCCTCATCAAGGTGGATACCCTCGGTGGGAGCGCCGACAAACTCAAGGTGCTCGTCAACGGAGAGGCGGACAATGACAGGATAGTCAGGCCCTACCTGCTCTCGAACGGCTGCCATGATTTCGGTGATGAAGCGCATACGATTCTCAAAGCTACCGCCGTACTCATCCGTGCGCTTATTCGTATAGGGGCTCATGAACTGAGTGATGAGATAGCCGTGTGCTCCGTGTATCTCGACCGCGTCTATGCCAGCCTCCTTGCAGCGTCTGGCAGCAGCGGCAAACTTCGCCACTACCTCGTCTATCTCCACCTTGCTCATCGCATGTACCGGTTGATGGACGGCCTGACATTCGACCTCGCTTGGCGCGATCATGGATTCGACCCCGTTGAGTTCGGCTATGCCCTGGCGCCCTGGATGGTATATCTGCGCGGCAACAACCGAACCATGGGCATGGACGGCATCTGCAAGACGCCTCAACCCGGGTATGAACCTGTCGTCATCCGCCGACATCTGACCGAAGTTACCCTTGCCGGTCGCATAGTCGATGGTCAGGCACTCCAGGATCACAAGACCGACACCACCAGCAGCCCGTGCTGCATAGAATGCGACGTCGATATCGGAGACCTCACCGCCCGGCAGAGCCATATGGTTACCCATCGCGGTCATCGCGATACGATTGCGGACGGTCATTGTGTTGATCTTTCCTTCTTTAAATAGAAGCTCGTACATACCATATCCTCCCTTTCGTCGCTTCTCCGCCGTGCCACAACGGCAACATCACCCGTTCCAAGGCCATCGGCTTTAACGCTGCCGACTCAGAACCTCAGGATCGGTTTGATGGTCGCGCCGGTGTGGGAGTCCTCAAAGGCCTTCTCGATGTCCCTGAAGTCATAGAATCCGATAAGCCGGTCGATGGGCAGTCTCCCCTCCTTGTAGTACTGGACGAGCTCGGGGATGAAGACCTGGGGATTCGAGGCACCCTCGGTAAGACCAAGCAGGGTAACGCTTGGATTCATGACGTAGGCCTCGATGGGGAGCTCGATGGTCTCGGGGCCGGTTACGCTGACGACACAGGCTTTGCCGAGCCTTCTGAGGCACCCAAGAGCCTGAAGCGTCAGAGCCGTGATACCCGAAGACTCGACGCTGTAGTTCGCGCCACCTCCGGTGATCCTCTTGATCTCCTCAACCGCATCGATCTCCTTGCCGTTGATCACGTGGGTCGCTCCGATCTCGCTGGCGAGCTCGAGACGAGAGGGCACGACGTCGACGGCAATGACGATACTGCATCCGGCAATCTTTGCGGCCATAAGGGCAGCCATACCCACACCACCGCAGCCGAAGACGACCAGTGAGGAACCTGGCTCCGGCTTGAGGCCGTTGAGCACTGCCCCGGCCCCCGTCTGGACGCCACAGCCCATCGAGCAGAGCTTCGCGAGCTCATCATCTGAATCGATATCGACCTTCACGGCATTGCGGGCGTCGACCACGACATGGGTCGAGAACGAACCCTGGCCAAAGAACGACGATATCTCAACCCCGTCCTGCGAAAAACGCTTGGTGCCATCCTTGAAGGTCCCCTCAAAGAAGAGCTCATTGAGGTGATCGCAGGCATAGGGATGACCCGAGACACAATATGAGCAGGTGCCGCATGAAGGATACGACATGATGACCCGATCGCCCTTCTTGAGGGTTTCTACTCCCCCGCCGACCTCCTCGACGACCCCTACGCCCTCATGTCCAAAGATCGCGGGCAGGCTTACCGGGATGAACTGGTGCAAGCCGGCAGCATCCGTGTGACAGACGCCGCAGGCGACATTGCGCACGAGCACTTCCGACATCTTGGGAGAGGCAAGGTCCACCTCCTCGATTGAAAGGCTCCCCGCCTCGTGTGTTACCGCTGCCAAAGCTTTAACCATCTCTCGCCTCCTTCTTTTCCGGGTGTCTCCACCCTTCATCCAGACAGCATCAACGATACCGCCTCCCAGACGGTGGGCTCACTGCTCACCAAAGCCACTCCACACCGGGATGCCCGTATAGATGTTCACCTCCTCTTGCCCTCTGGCAACCCGAAGCGCTCCGGCTGCAAGCGCCTCCATCTCAAACTCTCCTGCCATGACGACCACCGGCGCAATCCAATCAACAAAACCCCTGAGGGCCTCTATGACGTAGTCACTGTTGGCGAGGCCCCCGGTCAGGATGATGGCGCGCAGCTCTCCCCGAAGCGTTACCGCACACGAGCCGACACTCTTTGCGATCTGGTAGATCATCGCGTCATAGACCAACTGGGCGTAGGTGTCGCCTCGCGCGATCCGTGCCTCGATCTCGGTGGCGTCCGCCGTCCCCAGATGGTCGATGAGACCACCCTCCCTTGAGAGCCGATCCTTCATCTCCTTTTCCGTAAACCGGCCCGAATAGCAGAGCTTGAGAAGGTCGAGTGTAGGTAGGGACCCTGCTCGGGTTGGCGTCATCGGCCCCTCTCCCCGGATGATGTCGTTGCCATCGACCATCCTGCCCTGACGATGCGCGGCAACCGAGATGCCCCCACCGATATGACAGATGATGAGGTTGGTCCTGTGGTACTCGATGCCGTTGGCGTGGCAGTACCGCAGTGCGATCTCCTTGTGGTTAAGGGTGTGAATATGGCACTGCCGATAGATGTCAGAAAGCCCGCTGACGCGTGAGATCTCGTCGTATTCATCAACGTCAGGTGCATTGACGATATAGGCGAGCCCACCGTACTCCCTGGCGTACAGGTCGCATATCTGAGATCCCAGCTGGGCGGGATGCTGCCCAGCCATACCTGTGCGCGCATCGGCAAGCAGGCGTTCGGTGACGGGATAGGCGCCGCTTTGGACGGAGACCAGACCACCTCCCCTGCCGACAAAGATATCGATACCCGCAAGGTCGATGCCTTCCGCCGTAAGCTCCCGCTCGATGGCCTCCTTGCGATAGCCGAGCTGATCCTGCACATCAAGAAACCATCTGAGTTCCTCGGTGTCGTGACGAACCGTCTTTGCAAGGAGTTCGGCTCCGTCCTCAAAGACGGCGATCTTCGTTGAGGTGGAGCCTGGGTTAATCACCAGTATGCGAAAGCTCGCCGCTCTGTCTGCCTCTCTCCTTGCGCCACCTGGGCCAAGGGTATCCGCTCCGCTCATCGCGCTCGCCGTGCACACTGCATCCGTCTTATCGCCCATCCCTGCCTCCTTGCCGCTGCCTCAGCGCTGGCGCGCCGAATAGGCCGCCAACGCGATCGAGTAGAACTTGTCGGACGCCTCTGCCGAGCGGGGGGTGAGGACGATGGGCACCTTCGCGCCGACGACGATCCCTGCAGTCATCGCGCCCGCAAACCCCGTGAGCGCCTTGACGAACACATTGCCGCAGACCAGATCCGGCACGATCAGGCAGTCGGCATCGCCGGCAACCTCACTGACGTAGCCCTTGATCTGGGCAGCCTTCCTGTCTGTTGCGATATCCAGAGAAAGTGGTCCGTCCACAACGCAACCGGCGATGACACCCTCCCGGTTCATCGCCTTGAGCGCATCGGCATCGACGGTCTCCCTCATCTTGGGGTTTACCTTTTCGATCGCCGCGAGCACGGCGACCCTGGGGCGGTCAAAGCCGCAGGCATGCAGAAGCCCTACGGCGTTCTCAAGGATCGCCCGCTTTGCGTCGAGGTCGGGATAGGTGTTGATCGCCTGATCGCTCACGGCGATCAGCTTGTGGTAACTGTTCATCTCGTACAGACCCGCTACCGAAAGTAAGGGAGATTTTCGCAGATCGTTTTTCCTGTCGAGAACAGCTCGCATGAAGTCTGCCGTCTCAAGGTGCCCCTTCATCAACAGATCGGCCGCATTGGAGCCAATCAGCTCGACGGCTCGCGCGAGACATGCCTCAACACTGTCGGCTTCGACGATCTGGAAGTCGGTTGGATCAACGCCTTGTCTGGCGAGACCCTCCTCGACCATCGCCCTCCTACCGATGAGAAAGGCCTCGATGAGCCCTGACTCCTGCGCCTTGATGACGGCTTCGAGTGTGGGGGCGTCATCGGCCGCCACGACGGCAACACGGCTCTTTTTCTCCTGCGCCTGTACCGCTGCAGCCAATTCTCTGAAGCTCTGTATCGACATGGCCCTCGACTCCTTAAAGCAGGTAGTTGCCGCCATCTGCCATGCAGAAGCGGCGACGACGCACGAAAGACTGCGGACCGGTCACGCCCTCGCCGGTTGGCGTCGCGATGGTCGGGGCATTCGTACCGCTGCCACCGATGCCAAAGGCCGCCATCGTGCCACCGTTCTGAACGAAGATGGTTGTGTCGATGAGTGTGCCAAAGGCCGTCACGTGTTCAATATCGTTTGACCAGATGGAGGCTGAGTGCCTGTTGCCATGCTCGGCGATGTAGGCCCACTGCATGGCCTCGGCGAAATCTTTGCAGCGCACAATCGGGATGATGGGCATCATCTGCTCGGTATGTACCAGTGGATCGTTAAAATCCGTCGCGTAAACAGCGATGCGTGGATCGGAGTCGATCTCAATGCCCGCAGCCGCAAGGATCGTGTTCGCCATCTTGCCAACATGCTCCTTGTTGGCGAAATAGGCCCCATCGGGCAGCTGGACAAGGCAGACGGCAGAAACCCGCTTGCCCTCGTCGGGGGTGAGCAGATAGGCGCCTGCCGCCTGAAACTCCTCCAAAAACTCATCAAAGACCGCATCGAGGACGAATATCTCCTTCTCGGCGATACAGAGCAGGTTGTTGTCGAAGGAGGCAGAGGCGAGCAAACCCGCGGCTGCCTTCTTCAGGTTGACGGAATCATCGATGATCGAAGGCGGGTTGCCCGCACCCGCCGCTATGACCTTTTTGCCCGAGGTCATGAGGGTCTTGACCATCGCGGGGCCCCCGGTTCCCACGAGCAGCTTGACGGAGGGATAGGCCATGATCTCATCCAGAGTTGCAAGGGTCGGATCGGCAACCATGACAAAGAGATTTTCGGGACCACCCGCCTCCACGATGGCCTCATTGACCAACTCGACGGTCTTCGCTGAGGTCTTCTTTGCGCCCGGATGAGCATTAAAGACCACCGCGTTGCCGGCGGCCACGTTGGCGATGCCATTGCCGATGATCGTCGCTGCGGGGTTGGTGACCGGCGTCACGGCCCCTACGACACCGTAGGGCGCGTAATACTCAACGGTGAGACCCTTGTCGGAGACGTACATGTTGTGAGGGATCGCCTCGGTGCCCTGTGAGAGCATGACGGCACCGGTGTTCTTCGCGATCTTGTCCTCAATACGACCGTAGCCCGTCTCATCAAACTCCATCTGAGCGAGCAACTCCATATTGGGCATGACCTTATCGCGTATCGCCCGAATGAAGCGGTCACGATCCTCCAGAGAATACTTCCGGACAAGTTTTTCCTGTGCCTCGGTTGCCGCCGCACAGGCCGCGACCGCACTGTCGAACACGCCTTTGCTCATGGTAGCCTCCTGATTCTTCGCTTGTTGAGAGTTCCGCCGATCAAACCTCGCAAAACCCCCCGTTTCCTGCGCGGTTATCAACTCATTGTAGGCTCGCTGAAGGGTCGTTTCTTCATGCCTGACCGAGAAAACAACACGACCTTCCTGGCAGATGCTGACAGCGCCACCTGGCAAGGGATCTCCCAGCGGGGAGAGGTGCTTGCCTGCCTGGGACAAACGAACTTCATCAATTCTTACGATTCTTGGGGATCCTATCTGCAATATCTTATGGATCAACCCCTTGAGCTCGCAAAACAGCTCAGGATAGAGTGGTCAAAAAATTCCGTGTAGGCCATTCTGCCCTTGTGTTCCCGTGTGTCTCGATGATACATTGGAGCAGAAGACTGATGCTGCGACCCCTTTTCTCGACACAGGCCCATCGGATTCGGATAAGGGCATGACATGATTGTCTACTTCTCAAGGTTCTCGTCGCGCGCACGCAAGGGGGTTCTCATCATCAACCCCGAGCCCTCGCGACTCGTGGTTGGTAGAGAACCGCTCAAGGGAGCAGAGACTCCTCTGAAGGATGACTATCTCTATTTTGGAAGTGTTTCGGAGCTTCCTGATCCGAAGTCAGTGGGGCGCGCGAACCTCATACTCTTCGAGGACGAGAGGATTGCTCCTGCTTTTCTGGAACGCAACCAGATCAATATCATGCTCACAAGCTCCGAGGAGGAGTATGACCGACTCTGCGCGGAGATGCGGGCTGTCTTTGACATACAGATGCAGGTCAACATCTTTTCCAGCAAGCTGCTGCTGCTCGTGCAGGATGAGGCGAGAGCCGAGAAGTTGCTCGAGTTGGGCTATCAGGCCTTCGGCAACCCCCTGCTCCTCTTTGATACCTCATTGTGCCTGCTGGCCAGCGCTGGGACGGAATCCGTCGAGGACGACCCCGTCATGGAGCACGCTCTGACGAAAGGTTACATGCCGGAGCAGTACCTTGAGGAAGTCATGAAGGAGGAGAGCGGATCGCCCGAGGAGGACAAGGTTCTCATCATCTGGGAGAAGGATTTCCTGAAGCATCGCCTGATCGCGGGAAGAATAGTACGGGGCAACCGTCTCGTCGGTTATCTGAAACTCTTTGAGTACAATCGGCCTCTCACCGAAATGCTCGACACCGAGATGCTCAAGATACTCTGCCAGTACCTCGCTCTCAGCATGGATTCCATCGTCGCATCGCATCAGTCAGGATCGCCCTTCATCGAGACCTTCCTTCTCGATATCATCGAGAGGAAGCTCGTCAACCATGAGGTGATACAGGAACGTGTCGCTCTCTATAACCTTGAGCTCCAGTCCTTTAAAACCGCCATCATCGTCGAGATTGAGGAACGCTTCCGCAAGATGGACAAGCTTTACCTCCTCAAACAGATGATGCAGACCCACTTCAAACGCTCCACCGCCTTCATTCGGGGCACAGATATCGTGATACTGTACGATCAGAATACCCCCGAGGCCCTTTACACTCAAAGCCATCTGGAGGATTTCAGGCGCCTGCTCCAAGCCAACTACTGCCGCGCCGCGTTCAGCCTCCCCTTCAGAAAGCTTGACTCGTTTTATACCTACCTTCAACAGGCGACGGCCTGCTTTCAGGTCGCAGACCGGCTGCGGGTCACAGAGCGCATCCTCATGTACGAAGACTTCCTCGTCGCCCATATGCTCCTGCGCTTTGGTGAGGTCTTTGACCTGCACGACCTCGTCAGCCCTGCAGTGAGAAGGCTCAGAAAGCTCGATACCCAGAAAGGCAGCAGCCTCACTGAAACCCTGTTCTCCTATATCCGTCACTGCCAGGATATAACCGTGACCTCAAAGGCTATGCACGTCCACTACAATACCCTGAAGTACCGCATCGGTCGTATCAGGGAGATAACCGGAATTGACTTTGACAGCGAGACCGAGATCTTTCGCATCATGCTTTCACAGCGGGCGATAGATCTTCTCAGACGTACCGAGGACAACGACACCTCCCCTCTCGAATCCTGAACGCTCGCATCTGAACGCTCGCATCGCTTGGCAACACGCAGACAAACGTTCGGAGACATTCTTCTCTGAGAGAACTCAATTCTCTGAGAGAGTTCGATTCTCTGAGAGAACTCGACGCATTTCACCGGTGCCCATGGTCGCTGTCGTATGCTCCCTCTCCGCTGGCTGAATCAGTGGTCTGATACCCGTATTCCACGGCGCCAACTCATCGCGACTCCATCAAACTAAAATTTTGTTAGGTAGCAAAAATCTTTGTTGCAATAGCCTGGGCATCGTGCTACGATATTGTCACGGTCGAGGGAGCGACGCGAAAGGCAGAAGAGTCATGGTAAACAGCACCAGCAACAAGCACGAGTTCAGGCAACTCAAGCCGATGCTGGAGCAGGTGGCAGCCGGTATCGCTGGACAGTTTGGGTCCAATTGCGAAGTGCTTGTCCATGATCTGACCAATGGCATTACCAAGACAGTCGCCGTCGTAAAAAACGGTCATGTGACCGGGCGCAAGGTCGGCGACGGTCCCTCTCAAACCGCACTCGAAGCCATCAGAAACCCTGACATCCGTGATCGCTATGGCTACCTGATCAACTCCAAGGACGGCCAGATGCTCAAGTCGTCCACCATTAACATTCGTGGGCAGTCAGGCGACGTACTTGCCGTCATCTGCATCAATCATGACATCAGCGATCTGACGATGGCAAGTCGAGCCCTCGGCGAATTGCTGACGACCGACGCCGATAATGGCCGTACCGCCGAGGGAGCCAAGCTCTCCGACCCCGATGGTATCTCCTCCAATGTCGGCGATCTGTTAGACCAGATAATCGAGGAGTCGCATCGGTATATCGGTAAGCCCGTCAATGCCATGTCCCGCGAAGACAAGATCGAAGCCATTCGCTATCTTGATCGCAAGGGCGCACTGCTGATCAAGAAGAGTTCCGATGCCATCGCCGAGTACTACGGCATCTCCAAGTACACCCTCTATAACTACCTGGGGAGATCCAATGATTCGAAGGACGACCAGGGGTAGCCATGCTGAACTCCTTTCGAGTTGTTTTGTTTCCCCTGGCCTTTTGCACGACCGAACAGAAGGGATCGATATGAACAGACACGTTATCTCCTCCGAAGAACTGCCCGCCGCCGTAGGACCCTATTCCCATGGCATTCGTGTGAGCGACCTGGTATTCACTTCCGGACAGCTTCCCGTCGATCCGGCGACGGGTGAGTTTCCGCAAGGCGTTGAGGCGCAGGCCAGGCAATCGCTCGCAAATCTGAAGACCGTGCTGGAAGCTGGTGGCTCCGGCATGGCCGATGTCATCAAGACCACGGTCTTTCTCAAGGACATAAACGATTTTGCGACCGTAAACGAAGTGTACGCGGAGGCCTTTGCGGGAATGGTATTTCCTGCGCGTTCGGCCTTTGCGGTGGACGCCTTGCCCAAAGGGGCGCTGGTAGAGATAGAGGCTATCGCACTGGTTGGCCAGCAAGCCAGCAACTGAGCCTGAACGAAAGACGGTTTCTGCCGACGGCTGGGGAGTGCGATTCCCTGCCAAGGCGAAGCTTTACCAAAACCAACAAGCATTTATTGCTGGCAATGAGCAATGGGCAGAAACATCGGCAGGTGCGTTGAGGGCGAGACGCGCCACAGAATCAGAGAGCAGGAAGAAATGAGTATGAGGGAACGGATCAAATGGGCGGCAAACGAGCAGGCGGCGGCCAGGCGGGAGGTGAGCAGCCAGGCAGCGGCGGCAAGCCTGTCGTTGTTGACGACCGAGCAGGTTGCCAGGGTGTCGACTTTTCATGCCAGCATTCCCGAGTATGAGCCGACACCGTTGGTCAGACTCGACGGACTGGCTGCCCAGCTGGGGCTCAAGAGCCTCTACGTCAAAGACGAATCCTATCGGTTTGGCCTCAACGCCTTCAAAGTGTTAGGCGGCTCCTATGCGGTTGCCCGCCATATCGCCGAGCGCCTTGGCCGCGACATCGCCGAGTTGCCCTACGCCGAGCTCGTCTCCCCCGCCACCAGAGCTGCCGTCGGACAAATCACCTTTTACAGCGCAACCGACGGCAACCATGGTCGTGGCGTGGCCTGGGCAGCCAATCGTCTGGGCCAAAAATCGGTGATCTGCATGCCGGTGGGCAGTTCGCAGATTCGCCTTGAGAACATCCGCAGCGAAGGCGCTACGGCCACGATCACCGACATGAACTACGACGAGGCGGTTCTTTACGTGAAGGAGCTGGCCGAGAACGACCCGAATGGCGTAGTGGTGCAGGATACCGACTGGCCGGGCTACACACAGATTCCCGGCTGGATCATGCAGGGCTACGCAACTCTGGCCGCCGAGGCTGATATGCAGCTGCACGCCGATGGCGTGAGCTGTCCTACGCACGTGTTCGTTCAGGCTGGCGTTGGTGCCTTCGCAGGCGCCGTGCAGGGCTATTTTGCCAATGCCTATGGAGAGGATTGCCCCATCACCACGGTCGTGGAGGCCGCAGCCTACGATTGCCTGTTTCGCTCCGTTCTTGCTGGCGAGTTGGTAGCTGCAAGCGGCGAATGGGACACGATCATGGCGGGTCTGGCCTGCGGTGAAGGTTGTGGTGTGTCTTGGGAGGTTCTGCACGAAAAGGCGCGATTCTTCACCTCCGCCCCCGATTGGGTCAGTGCCCGCGGCATGCGCATGCTGGCAGCTCCCCCGGCAGGCGATGCGCCGGTGAAGTCGGGAGAGTCGGGAGCGGTAGGCGTTGGTCTGGTAGCCACCTTGATGTTGGAAGACGAGTACCACAAACTGCGCGAAGCCATGGGCTTGGGAGCTGACTCTGTGGTGCTGTGCGTATCCACGGAAGGCGATACCGATCCCCAGCGCTACCGCGACATCGTCTGGGACGGGTACTGCCCCAGTGGCAACTGGGATTGATGGGGCACAGTTGATGGCGCGCGGTTGATGGCGCGCGGTTAAAACGCCCTTTGAGCACATGCAGAGAAGTGAGAGCATCAAGGAAGGAA
>JAIRXA010000141.1 GCA_031268525.1 Coriobacteriales bacterium
GAGACGATGCCAACGACGAGCACTCCCCCCTCGGTTGCCGTTAAACTCAGGCCGTCAAGCAGGAATGCCTTAACGACCTTGAGCAGGCTCCACCCAAGCATCACGGGAATCGCGAGAAAAAAGGAGAATTCGGCGGCCACCGTACGGCTGACTCCGAGGATCAGGCCACCGAGGATGGTTGACCCGGAACGCGAGGTTCCCGGAACGATCGCAAGACACTGGAAGGCGCCGATGCCGAGCACCTTGGGGATACTGAGCGCAGCGACCGCATCGGTGAGTGGCTGTCCACCACCATCAGCACTACCCTCGGCACCAGCAGCAGACTTGGTTGCGCTCGGCGAATGCTTCCCAATGATCGTGCTGTCCGCAAAATCTCCGGCCTTCTCCACACTGGTCCCACCCTTGAGCCTCTCCACAAGGATGAAAGCCACGCCGTAAAGCACCAGTGCGCAGGCCACGACCACCGCGTTGAAGAAATGCGCCTCCATCCAGTCATCGAGCAGAAAACCGACGATGGCAGCAGGTATGCAGCCAATGAGCACACGGCCCCAGACGCGCAGGGTCACGCGGCGTTCGGCGCGATCCTTACGAGGTGAGAAGGGGTTGAGCCGATGGAAATAGAGCAGCAGCACCGCCATGATGGCACCGAGCTGAATGACAACGAGGAACATTTCGAGAAACTTTGGCGAGACATCGAGTTTGACGAACTCGTCGAAGAGGATCATGTGTCCTGTCGAGGAGATCGGCAACCACTCGGTGACGCCTTCAACGATGCCGATAAGAAGTGCTTTGAGAAGTTCGATGATATCCATGGGAGAGATGGTGTACACGAACAGGCTCTCAGCCCTGTCGGGCATGACGATAGACGGCAAGAATGGCTTTGCGGGCGAGGTCGATCGGGATGATCAGAACCGACAGCCCGATGACGATCGCAAATTCGATCGGCGTGAGGCCAAAGCAGTCAAAAACCGCTCCCCCCAGATAGATAAGCGCCACCTGGATGACGACGATCAAAGCTATTACCTGCAAAAAACCCTTGTTCTTGGCAAGGTTGTCAAAGAGATTGAGTTTCTCTGTGCGCGCATTGAAGGCGTTGAACACCGCCATGAAGATGAAGAGGGCAAAAAAGCCCGTCATCAGATAGAGCTTGCCACCCTCAGGCCTGAAGAATCCCGTCAGCAGAGGCGAGAACAGGAAGACGAGGCTGACCGCAAGCGCCCACAGACCGCAGGTCAGGATCGCCGACCACATGGTGGGACTGACGATCGGTTCGTCGCGGCGTTTGGGTTGCTCGGCCATGAAGCGCCGTAAAGCAGGCTCACCACCAAAGGCCAGAGCAGCAAGCGTATCCATGACGAGATTGATCCACAGTATCTGAATGATGGTCAGCGGCGCCTCGATGCCCATGAGAGGGGCCACGAAACAGATCATGACCGCACCGACATTGATCGTCAACTGAAAGATGATGAACTTGCGAATGCTGTTGAAGATCGTACGTCCATACAGGATCGCCTTGTCGATGGAGGAGAAGTTATCGTCGAGAATGACGATGTCGCTGGCCTCCTTGGCAACTTCGGTACCACCCCCCATGGAGAAGCCCACGTCGGCCTTCTTCAGGGCGGGCGAGTCGTTAACGCCGTCACCGGTCATGCCGGCCACCAGATTGAGCTCCTGGGCCAGACGCACCAGGCGGCTCTTGTCGGAAGGCAGGGCACGCGCGACAACCCGGATCGCAGGGAGAGCGGCCGTTACTGCCGCGTCATCCATCGCAGCCAAATCGCCCGAGGTCAGAACCAGATCGCTTTCGCTGGTGAGAAGGCCAGCCTCACGTGCGATTGCTACCGCTGTGTCCTTGCGATCGCCGGTGATCATAACCACCTGAACACCAGCACCAAGCACCTCGGCGATCGCCGTAATCGACTCAGGCCGCACCTCATCGCGAATGCCAATGATACCGACGAGCGTCCAGTCCCCCTCGGGCAAGCGTTCGCCTTCTATCGCAGCGCTGGAGATGGCAATGGCCAGCACTCGGATGGCTCGAGCGGCCAGCGCGTCGATCCGCGACTCGAGTGTGGTGCGGTCGGTAAGGGGAACCGGTCGGCCCGTCTCATCGTAATAGGTTCGACAGCGCGCAAGGACGATCTCGGGAGCTCCTTTGATCATGGTCAGAAGGCCATGGGGAGCATCGGCCCTCTCGTGGAAGGCATCCTGGCTGTTGTGGGAGATGCCAGACAAGATACCCGCATGGGTCAAGCCGCCAAGGTCGCCAGCGACCGTGGTCGCGGAGTATTTGTTCTCGCTGTTAAAGGGTATCGTGGCAATTTTTGCGAGCTCCAGCTCAGTGCGCCCGTCGGTTACAAAACCGAGCACTGCTCGCTCGGTTGCGTTGCCGCCGACGATGTTGACCGCCTCGCCCCTGCGCGAAATAACAGCATTTGTATTGTGGTAGATGCTCAGATGCAGAAGCCTTTGCAGTTCACCAAGTACCTCTTTGTAGGAACGGTGCTCGGCGCCGACGCCATCCACAAAGACCACGGCTTCCAGCTGACCTTTGGTGATCGTACCTGTTTTATCAGAGAACAGGATGTTCAGGCTGCCAGCGGTCTCGATGCCGGCCACCTTACGTACCAAAACATTATCCTTGAGCATCTTGCCCATGTTCAATGCCGAGACGATGGCGATCATCAAGGGCAGGCCCTCGGGAACCGCCATGACGATGATGATAACAGCGAGCATGACCGCATCTACCAAATCGAGTAAGATCGTAGTCCAGCTGGAACAGTAGACGCTGATTGCCGCCAGATCAAAACCATTATTGATGACGATGCGGTCAAACAGGAAGGCGAGGGCGATCGCCGTGCCTCCGATGTAGCCGAACTTCGCGATCCCATTTGCCAGGCTCGTAAGCTTGACCTTCAGAGGGGAGTCGCGGTCATCATCGTCCTGCAACTCACGGGCGATCTGGCCGTAGACCGACTGGTCCCCGGCCACAGAGACCTGCATCACGGCATTACCCGAAACAACGACCGCGCCTCGGAAGACCTTGTAGGGGTTGAGGAAGTCCATTGAGGCGGGATTGGCGGGATCGACGGTGGAGGTGGAGGAGGCATCGGGATTGGCGGGATCGACGGTGGAGGAGGCGGTGTCGATGGCGGCAGTGGTGGCTTGGGCGTTAACGGCATCGGCGGTGGCGGTGGCGTTGGTAGCGCCAGCATCCGTCGCGCCGCCCGCATCCTCCGCACCCTGAGCTGGCATTACACTCTTGTTCGCTTCTTTTGTCTCCCCGTTGAGGACGCTTTGATCCACCTTCAACGAGCCATCCACCAGCACGCCATCGGCAGGTATCTTATCGCCGGATTGCAGCAGTATGCAGTCGCCGACGACGATATCATTGATGGGCAACTCGACTATCTCGCCGTTGCGGTACAGCTTACAGACGATCAGTGATGCCTCTTCCTGCAGCTTCTGAAAGGCGTTCTCATTGCGGTATTCAGAAAAGGTCGAGACAAAGGTTGCAAGCACAACTGCCACCGCGATACCGAGGGATTCGTACCACTTTGTCTCTCCCAGAAAAGCGAAAGCGATATTGATGGCTAAGGCAACGCAGAGGATCCTGATCATCGGGTCGCCGAAGTTGCTCCGCAATTTACCCCAGAAACTCTCGGTCTTCACTTCCGTGAGGCTATTGTTGCCATACGTGTCTCGGGATTCGCGAACCTGGTCGTCCGTCAGTCCGAGTATTTTCATTCTTACGTCCTCTGGTCAGATTCCCGAATGGTCATACCCTACTGCGCATACGCGTCTCGGGCAAAAACGTAAACATATATTTTATCACACTGCGTCTTCGGCTCACAGTTCAGGTAGATGCGTTAGAATGAGATGGTTACGGAACGGCTACTATTTGGAGGCGGGAATGACCGACCAAGAGAAGACTGTGGAGCTGCCCGAGCCGGACGAGCACGAGAGTGAACAGGCGCCGGAACTCGAGGAGCAGACAGAGGAGCCTGAAACCAGATTGCAGAGATTCCGGGACTTTCTGGAAAACGCCACCGAGACCACCATCTTCGCAAGCCGTTGGCTTTTAGCGCCGGTCTTCTTAGGTCTGGTTGTCGCACTGCTTGCTGTCATGGTGAACTTCATCTATCACCTGGCGCAGAACCTCCCCCATTTCGCAACCATGACCATCGACGAGATCGCGTCCAACATCCTCAACCTCATCGACCTGGCACTGCTTGGCAACCTTTTGCTGATCGTTGTTTTCTCGGGCTACGAGAACTTCGTCTCAAAGATCAACCCAGCACAGGATCATGAAGACCGCCCTGAGTGGATGGGCACCCTCGACTTCTCGGGACTGAAGATCAAGATCGTGGGCTCGGTCGTCGCAATCTCTTTGGTCGAACTGCTCCAGGATTTCATCCATATGGCGGAGACACACGCTGAAGGCATCGCGGTGGACCCAAGCTTCCAGCTCTGGCGCGTCCTTCTGCACCTGACCTTCGTCGTGTCCGGCCTGCTGTTCGCCACGATGGATTACATTGCGGAGAAGCGCCACACCCTCGTGCCGCACAATGCGCACGAGAAGCCCAAGGATGAGGAGTAGCCGCACAGGTCATCGCACAGGGGCGATCGTAGGTCAACCTGTAGGGGCGGGCTTCGTCCGCCCGCTCGAGCTGGTAAGTCTCACGTCCTCACGCGGGCGTACAAAGCCCGCCCCTACAGGTTGACCTACGATCTAAAGCTTAAGCGAGCAGTTTCTGCACTTGGCCCTGCACCATCTGCTCGAGAGACGTCAGTCGCTCTTCTGGGAGATTGTGCTGTGGATGTCGCTGGAATTCAAACCCAATGAGTCGCTTGATCCTGACAACATCCTCGGCATCCATGTACGTGCGAGCTGTGCCGATGTAATCATCATAGGCTTTGGGCAGACGCGTGGCCAGAAAATCCCGCCAGTTGATCAAGTCGTCTTCCAAGCCGCTCCACAGCAAGGACAGGCCATTGTCAAAAATCGGCGCTGTACTGATAATGTGATTGGTATGGCTATCAATCAACAGGCCAAAATTACCATAATGCCTATCCTCATTGGCAACAATCGCATCAAAGATAAGCATGTTGGTGAACTCCTGCATAAATGACTTTCCCAGCTTATCGTAATAATCCACGACTGCTGACAAGCCTCCTGCGGTGACCAGCCACCCGATGGGGATGAAGGACAGGTCAATATCTGTCCACAGCTTACAGGTAGAGCAGAGCATCTCCTTCCAGACTTCCAGATCATAGAGAGTGTGCCTGTATCCCAGGACCTCGGCAATCTGGGCGGCGTAATACTCCGAGTAAGGCTCCTTGCCTGCATTGGCAAAGCCCGTGGTGCCAGACTTGTAAAGATAGATACCATCATCGCGACGACGCCATGCCTTAGCCAACATACCACCCGTAGTAAACTCCGGAGAAGATCGTGGCGTTGGACCAGAAAAACTGCCCATACCACTGAACGCCACCTCGGCAACAAACTCGTCGAAGTTATTTTCAAACAGATTGCACTGAGCAAAGGACTTATCAAAGACACTGGGCGTGACCCAATAGCTGTCATTAAGCGACAGACCGTAACAGATGTCGATAATACCAAGGGTTTCTTTGATGTTCAGGCCCATTTTCGCTAAGAGATTCTGAACATATGCGCGATTCTTCGGTATAGCGCGTCGCCTGAGCCATTGGGCCAGACCTTCGTCGCTCAATTTCAGGTCCAGAGGTAAGCGATCGCGGTTCTCCTCGTAAACCTTATCAATATGACAGGCAATATCACCATTCACGTCTTTGCCTGGCGTAAACTTGAGCAGGTCGAGATCGTATATTTTCAGTATTCGTTGGCTCATGGCCCCAGTATAACCCACTATGCACCGACTTAAGCCCCGTAGAGAAGATGGCGCATGTTTCAGGGAAGATGCCGTTCAAGGCTTCACCGAAGGGGCGAGCTGGCAAACGTAGCCAGGGGGACGGTCCTTCGAGACGTAGGCAAGGGAGTGTTCCGTGACATGACAGAAGGGTCGGTCTTTTTGTCACTGTCACTTTGTCTTTTTTCCTCGAAAAGGCCTTGCAATGTACGAGATTGACGTTAGTAGCGAGTTAGATAGATTTAACCTTTATCGTCAAATGTAAACTGACTGGTAGATAAACTGCTCCTGTGAGTAGCTCTTTGTGAAGACCTGCTCTCAGTGCCCTCAAATCGCTACTAACGCCAATCTCGTACACAAACTGCCTGATTTCTCGCAAAAGCAGGAAAATCTGTAGGTTCCGCGAGGTATAGACCAGCTATATAAAGTCAAGGGGTAAATCCCGAGATTTTCTATAGCTGGTCTACTCACTTCCCATCGTCCCTGTCGTCCGTACCGCGTCGGCGGGCAAACAGACGCACAAACCACCGGGCGTGCACCACGACATGTATAAGCAATAAGGCCAGAAGCAGCTTGGCCGAGATGGCGTGCAGAGGATTCCAGAAGTAATATCCTGACGCAACCCAGCCGAACAGAGGCAGGATATGGCGCGAGACAAACAGCCCCGATACCGTTACCGTCATGAACATGATAAGCGTCAAGGCGTCCAATACAAGATGTGCCATATTGGCGTCTTTTGTCCGACGACGCAGGGTCGTGATGATCCAGTCGTAGTTCACCGCACAATGTATTACGAAGACGAAGATAAGCCCAAAACCGAGCCATTCATGCACCGCAAGGCCCGTGATGAGAGGATTTGCCGCTCCGATATAGAGAACAGCAGCCAAAATATCGATGGTAAGTCTGATCGACGATTTCATGAGAGCTTCCTTGTCAGACCCATCAGACCCAAGACCAGAATGACCGGGGCAAGTATCCACAGGTTCATGCTGGCGTCTGAAGGTTTTGACCGGGGCGCGTCTATGCGCTCCCATGCATGACAGGTACTGTCAGCACAGCCCTTGACGCGTGGGCAGATCATAGTAAAGCTCCCGTCAGGCTCAGGGGCAGCCTGTGCGGCATGGCACCCCTTATCGGGCTGGGTGCACCCCGCCACAGGGCAGAGGGTCTCCTCCGTGATGGGCGCTGGCAAAGCGATACCCTGCGTATTGAATGCCCAGCTCGTCACAAAGACGAGCGCACCTACCGCGACAAAAACCACAAGAGTCAGGATGAACTTTTTGGGCATACGCCTCTTCCCTAAAACATCAAAGCTGCAGAGGGAGCTCTGTTCGGCTACTGCTGAGCTCTGTTTGCCTACGACTGCGCTCGTTCGGCTACTGCTGAGCTCGATAGCCCTCCAATACGGTCAGGTCCCACAAAAGATAGCCCCGGACGAGTTGGATGAGAGCGGGATAGTAGCCAACGGTAGCAGCCTCACGGGCCTTGGTAAGCAAGGGTTCTATGAAGGACAGAGGATGTGAACGGATGAACTCCTGTTGCTCGAGGACAGAATCAGACGAAGGCGCGACCGTAGCGAAGTGAGCGCTGTTGACCCCGAGATAGAGCAGCTCAAAGCCCAGATGGTCCTCAAATTGATGACTCTCGGCACTGGCCTCCACGCCCACTTGGGCAAACAGCTTACGCATTTCAAACGTCGGCTGACCAAAAAGCACCGTACTTCCTGCACGATAGAGGCTCTCCCAGGGCGGCGCGGCGGGAGCGGCGGGTCCAATGAACAGGCGAGTATATTCGATCGCAACGCGCTCGACGGCCTTCTCCCGACCAAGTGGCTCCAAGGCACGCCCACAGGCAATCAGATCTACCACACCTGTCTGCAAAAACTCATTGCTTGCCTCAATTGGCAGCTGCTCCCAGAAGGAAGGGTCGAGACCCATGGCGGTTTTTATGGTCATGGTCTTTAACATACTGTTGCCGAAGAAGGCATACAGGTCGGCCCGCAGCTGCCAGAGTTCATTCCATGCTCGCACCATTACGCACCTCTCGACAAAATGGGTGGGGGCAGCACCAAAAGCGTAAAGGCACGGGCGCCACCCCCACAACGGTCAGGCAGGTACCACCTCAGGGGCAGATTCGGAGGTAAGCGGATCGACAACAGCCATGTCGCCAACGGACGACGAGACGCCAGCCATGTCGCCAGCCGGAGCGCCAGCAGTTGCGGCGCCAGCAGTTGCAGCGCTGACAGCCGCAGACTCGATAGTCTCCTCGGGCGAAGCGGCGAGCAGGCGTGGGGCAAAGAGTACATAGAGTAGGGCGGCCAGAGCGACGACCCCCACTACGATAAGCCCCTCAACCCAGGTAGGTGTATAGCTGCCCGCCAGGGACCACATGTCGGTCCCACCCAGGGCGGAGTGCCCAAAGGCCACCCCCGGTGCGCCTTCAATGTTAAAAGCAGCAAAGGAGGTGAGTAGGAGCCAGGCACGCTTGAGATAGACGCCGACGAGGACCAGAAGCGAGGCGACAACCACAAGCGGCGTACTCTGGCGCGCACGAGCCGTGACCAGGAGCAGGAAGGGCACGACGACCCCGAGTACGACCTCGCCCCAAAACAAGGGAGCAGCCTCACCCGTAAGCAGAAGGCCAGCCAAAGCGGCATGTTCGCTGCCGGTGGGATAGGCAAGCGTCAATACCTCACTCAGCACCATAAAGGCGTCCACGGCAATACAGACCACCAACAGCCCCGCCAGACTTGCAAGCAGCTTTCTTGAGGTCTCAAAAAGGCGCGTGGCGTTAAGAATGACGAGCACGATGAGCAACAGGGCAAGACCCGAATCGAGCGCCGAAGCCACAAACAATGGTGCCATGATGGTGGAATACCAGCCGAGCTTGGCAATCTGGAGTCCGAATATCCACGCAGTCACTGAGTGCACCAAAATGGCGATGGGGAGAGCAAAACGCGAGGTAATGGCCAGCATACGTTCGTTTGTATTCGGACGACGCATCAAGACCAGATAGATGATATTGATGATCAGATACAGCGTAATCACAAAGACGTCCCACATCAAGGGTGAGGTGAAGTTCGCATGTGTGATGAGGTTGAAGACACGCTGCACTCCGCCGAGGTCAATGATCACGAAACCCGCCGCCGCAACGATGCAGACGGTTGAGAGCAGCACTGCCGGTTTGGCAACCTTCTTGTACTCCTTCACACCAAACACCGCCGCCGAGGAGGCCACGATCAGACCACCGGCAGACAGGCCAACAAAGAACATGAATGAAATGATATACAGCCCCCAGGACGTGCCATTGTTCATGCCCGTGACCGCCAGACCATTGGCCAACTGATAGATCCAGGCCGCAATGCCAGCGATGGCCAAAAGGGCAAGCACGACGATAGCGGGGATGGCTTTCTTGTTTTTCATAGGAATTCCCTCCCCTTACTGGAAGTAGCGGACCTTGGGGCTGGTACCACGATCAGGCAGCAGCTGGTAGGCCTTCTTGTCACGGATAAGAATGGATATCTCGGAATCAGGGTCATCCAGGTCACCATAGACACGAGCAGCCGAGGGGCAGCAGGCCACGCAAAGTGGAGCCTTGCCCTCCAGGGCACGCTCCTTGCACAGCGTGCATTTCTCGGTAACACCACGTGGACGGACAGGAACATCCCTATGTCCGTAATTGAAATCGGGGTCGCGTACCGGCTCCTCCCAATTGAACACGCGAGCATTGTATGGGCAGGCAGTCATGCAGATACGACAACCGATGCACAGATCGTAGTCGATAAGCACCCGTCCCTCATCGTCGGTAAAGGTCGCACCCACCGGACAAACCGCCTGACAGGCTGGGTGCTCACAATGCTGACAGGCAACAGGTAGATACTCACGAGTGAGATCGGGATAGGTTCCCACGGCACCATCGATGACATCAGAACCGACCGTGATGACGCGATTCCAAAGCATTCCCATAGGCACATTGTTTTCAGCCTTGCAGGCGTTTGAACAGGTCTGACAACCAAAACAACGGTCAAGATTTATAGCCATACCTAATCTCGTCATGACTGCGTACCTGCCTTTCGCACTTCACAGAGCGTGTCATTAAAAGGCGTGACAGGGCCCATCCACGTAGCGTAACCGACCGGGTTACGCGCGCTGTTCGTGAGAGCCTGCATGTTCCCGGAATCCATGAACTTACTCCAGGTGCCCTCGACTATCGATGCAGACCCGGGGCGTATGGAACTATTGGCTACCACTTTGGTACTGCAGGTACCCCGGTCATTGAATATCTCGACGATGTCGCCAGGCATCAAACCCCGCGTCTCAAGATCTGCAGGATTCATCTCGACACAGGCTTCTTTATACTGCTGAATCCATTTGGCGTCATGGAACTGATTGTGGATGTAGTATTTCGGACGACTGCCATGCAATTGGATTGGATACGTGTTCTTCAATTCATTGCCTGCATAGGCTTCGTTTGCCGGTTCCCACTTGGGAAGCTGCCGCCCAAAAGACAGGAGGCTGGGATAATATACCTCAAGTCTTCCCGAACCCGTCGAAAAGACATGATCCTCAAAGGCAACACGTACGCCCTCGCAGTTTGGGAAGGGCAGCACATTTTGATTTGCCCTGATTTTCTCGAGTGTAACCCCTTCCAGGAAAGATTCCGTAGGGTTCGTAAGCTGGGCTCTGACGTAATCGGCTGGCGTCGCTGGCAGATGGTCTTCAAGATGCCACAGTTTGGCAATCTCTCGCTCAATCCAAAAATCAGGTTTACTGTCAAACAGGGGATCGAGCACCTTTTCCTGCAAACGATAATACCCGAATGCCTGGCGGAGACCACCTATCTCTTCGAGCTCCTCAAACTTCGTGCAGGCCGGCAAGATGATATCTGCCCAGTCGGCTGACTCCGAATGGTAGATATCGCAATAGAGGATGAAATCGAGAGAAGTCCACCATTTACGTGCTTCGTTCATGTTCGCAAACCACTGGAATAACTTATCCCCGAATGTCAGAATGGCATGAACCTTGTTCTCCTGATAGGGCAGGTCAACGAAGTTGTCAATTGCAGGAGAGGGGTTCATCTCCTCTGGCAAAGGCCATCCACCCAGAGTGGCGTACCACTCGTTTGCGTATCCGGAAAAGAGCCCCATGCTGCCACCCGGCTTACCGATATTGCCCGTCAGGCCAGCGGCTACGGCCATTGCGTGACCGAGCGTCTCAGCGTTATAAAACTTATCCACACCCCCCATGCCATAGGTGAGGCATGATGGCCCTTTCAGGGCGTACTGCATGGCCAGGTCGGCAATGCGGGAGGCATCTATCCCCGTCGTTTCTGCCGCCCAGTCGATGCTGTACTCCGCATGGTTTTCTTTTACCAGGGTGAATACGGTCTTGTATTCTTGCCCGTCGATGGTGTGGGTTCCCTCAAGCGCCGCCTGTGCTGTCGGCGCCTGATAGGCTTGTGGCGAATCGGAAAGGATATCCCACACAAGGTAGGGATTAAGTGAAACCGGCTCGGGTGCGGCCGCCGCAGGGTCGGGAGCATGATCCTGAAGGAAGGTACCGTCCGCCGTATTCACC
>JAIRXA010000147.1 GCA_031268525.1 Coriobacteriales bacterium
AAAAACCCATCGCGACCGTCGGCTTGTGGGAGACCAGAAGCCCAATTGGGCTGGACGTGTCAGCCACGGATTGCTCGGCGGCGAACATGTCGAGCACCGCCTTGACCGGCTTTGCGTCATCGGAGTAGATGTCATCGACGATGGACTTAAAACCCAGGATGTCGAGGTATGTCACACAGGCTGTCTTGTACTCAGGCTGCAACGAGGCCACCAATCTCAAGAATACATAGAGGGCCAAATAATGTGCAGAGTCCATTCTAGCGTTGGACGTCCTGTGTCGTAAATGACGGCAGCAGGAATTCCGGCATCCCTGAATTGCAGCTCATCATGGGACTCGACAATTCAATTGCATGAGTGGCCAACGAGAAAGGACAGGATAATGAAGAAGTTCAACACGGCGGTATTCAACGACTTTGAGAACGTGATCAAGGGCTATGACGATGATGCGATCGCTGCCATCGACCTCAACAGGCTCATGGAGGAGATCAAGTCATGCACAGAGGTGGAAGGCATCGCCATCAACAACGCCTACGCCAACTTCGGTAACTACAAGCTCAACAAATTCAAACGACCTCTCTTTGAGGCAAGTATTTCTACCGTGAACGTCTACGCGCCAACCACATACAAGAATCTGGCGGATAACAGGCTCACGGTTGATGTGATGGATGCATTGTACCAGCACCCAGAACTCGAGACTTACGTGCTCGTCACCGGCGACGGCGGCTATATCCCTATGGTGCAACGGCTGCACGAATCAGGAAAGACCGTAATCTGCTGCGGCTACGAGGCAAACACAAGCTGGGCACTCAAGAAGATCTGCGACCTGTTCCTGCCCATCGCAGACAGGGAAAACAAAGTCAGCGTGGCTGAACCCGAGCCGGTAGTCGTGGCCGACGTTACTCCACCCAGCGTGGCTGAACCCGAGCCGGTAGTCGTAGCCAACGCCACTACGCCCGCCACTGTCACCGCGCCGCCTGAAGCTCCGATATCTGGCAAGGATGCGGTCGATGATGAGGTGCACGCCTATCATGCCTCTCCTGGGGACGCAATGCCAGACGCGAGGGTCAAGGGACTCACCAACAAAGGCAGGCGTTTTCTTGAAGGCAGCCGTGAGCCGCACCAGGGTGCGTC
Organism: Coriobacteriales bacterium; assembly: GCA_031268525.1. Classification (GTDB taxonomy): domain Bacteria; phylum Actinomycetota; class Coriobacteriia; order Coriobacteriales; family UBA8131; genus JAIRXA01. Next base: position 1,132 of record JAIRXA010000147.1, read on the forward strand.
TTGGCAGAAGACCGTCAAGTGCATGGTGGCCGCTATCGGTGAGGTTGATATCCGGGCAGGACGCGTCGCTGTGGTCGAGCAGGTTCACGAGGCGCTCATCTGGCTTGCCGCAGAGGACGAGTGCCGAGAGACACTTGCCGAGGGGTACAGCCTCCCCGTCATTCACCTGATCCTCAAGGGCGTTATCAAGGGCTTTGACATCCGCGAGCTGGGCTACAAGAAATTCACGGCTTTTCTTGGCGATGTGGTTGCGGGCACTCATCTGGCGATAGCCGACAACAGGCTCTGGTTACAAGACGCCGAAGAAGGGGACTTGACTGTGGCATGTCAGGCCGATGGCTCGCCCATCGGCTCCATCGAGCAGCAGCCTGTGCCGATAGCTGCATAGCGAAAGCACTGAGGCACCAGACGGGCAAGAGAGCGAGGAGCAGAAAATGGGATGCAATAACCTACTGAGCGCAGATGAGGCCAGGCAGGCGCGCGGTGCCGTCGACGCATTGAAGATGGGCATAAAGGGCTGCCGCCCACGAGACATAGTCACAGTGTTCAAGCTTGCTAGGCAAGACGCGCTGATGACAGCCGTTCGCGAACAGGGACATATACCCGTTGGCGTCGAGAAGTCCGACATGGGCTTTGTTGTCGAATCAAGATTTGCAGAATATCTTGCCGACAAGGGCTATAACATCATTTTTCTGCCATGCGGTATCAATGATAAAGGCATCGACATCGCCACCGTGGACGACAATGGGAAGATACACATCTTCGAAATGAAATCCAGCGCTGTAAAAGACCCCGCACACAACAAGCCCGCGCTCAGCAAGACCAAGGACGGCAAGCAGATGAGCAAAGAGTGGTTTGAGAGCACACGTAACCACCCGCAAAGCCGTTTGGAGCAAATAGGACTTGACCTCGCAAAGACCAAAGACGTGCAGAGACATGCCGTCCTGGTGAACACCGTGACAGGACAAGCAAGAAGTTATGCAATTGGTGCAGACGGCAGTATGGCACACGAGGGTGGGGCGTACGACAGCGACGATCTCTTTTCGGCTGCCCGATGAAGGAGAAGGCCATGAGTGACAAAGGCACAGTACCCTATCATGTGAATAAACTCAAGGACGCTGTTGGTCCTATGATGAAGTCCTCGATTCCGCCAAGCCCAGAGCGTGTCGCCAGATTTGAGAGCATGTATGAACTCAAGCTGCCCAGCTCCATAAGGGCGATGACTGAAGCTCTGGGGGATACCAGGGGTACCAGAACAAAATACCACCTGCTGGGACTGTCCGACGACAGGGCTTACCAACCAACCATCTCATCCGTGTTGGCATATATGCGGTCGAATTATCCCTCGTTACCAAAAGATCTGTTGCCAGTAGAGTCGTTGCCGGAAAACCAAGTGGCCTGTGCGGTTCTCGATGGCTCCGACAATCCGCCAGTCTGCATGATTGACCTGGATGATCCGGAGTTCTACCGCATGCCCCTGGCCCCAAACTACTCGGCGTTCTGTCTCGATTGGTTGAATGACCTACGGGGCATGGAGGCCATGCTGGCGTTTTTGAAGCAAGAGGAGGAAGCCGTCAAACGCGGCAAGCGCAGCGAGGATCAGATGTATCGCCCCAACGAATGGCGGACGTGTCGATCCTGTTCCCAGGATGTATTTGTTGGAACTTCCCTGCTTCGCTACAACCGAGATACAGGCATTACTGAGGTGGCATCTTTTGCCTGCGCTGGACTGACGGCGCATGACCCGGATACCCCTGTGAGGGCAATGCTGACATCGATTCTGTCCGAATCCTATAAGTCTGGCGGCGACCTCGCGCTGCAGTTTGTCACCAAAGCGGTAAGCAATCCGCGACCAGTAAGGGTGCCTGCCCGCATCGAGCGCTTCGCAAAGAGCCGTGGCATACGGATTGCGGACGTGAGAGGTGGGCTCATCGCCCCTGAAGAGGCAAAGATGCTGTTCATCTCAAGTCTCGTCTGCCCAGAGTCCTATCGTGCACTCATGCTGAGTGCACGCAGCGAGATGGATGCCGGAGCAGCCTGCTTCGTTGTGGCAAGTGGCCTATGGGATGCCATCTCCGCTGAACATCTGTTGAGAAATGCATACGATCCACCGCGAATCCTCGCAGGCAGCGCTACGCCGCTTGACGCCATATCGTGGGCAGCTGACATACGAGATGCGGCGACAGCCTATCTCGTTGGCTCGTATGTCAAATGGCTGAACGCTCGAGACTCCCTAGACAGCCGCTTTGACACAGAGGATAAGACGGGCACTCACACGGCCACTCTAACGGACTACGGCACCGCAGTCCTGAGCAGCGCGGCAGACTCCCCGTCTGAAGTCGAAGGGCAGTTGTCTGGCCGATCAATAGAGGTGCTGGCCGTCTATGGCAGCGCCGATGAACTCGATGGCAAGCTGGTGCAGTTGGCCGAATGGCTTAAGCAAAGCGTTCGTTGCGACAACGCTGCTCTGCTGCTTTGCAAAGACAGCGAGTCGCGCAATGCCGCTGAGCTTAAATCCGTAGAGGAGCAGTGCGGGATCCAAGCCATGTATTCGCCGCTCTACTCTACAACTGTCATGTCAGAGGCCATGAAAAAACTGGAAAAAGCAAGGATGAGCAGATTATGAACACAACATCCAGACCAGCACTTATGGCGACGATCAGGGTGGTGCCACGCCCCTGGCAACTGAGTGAAGGCATAGACCACGATGGTTTCCTATCCGCCGTAGCCACAGCTGAGGCAATAGAGCTCAGGCAACAAAGCAGGCTGCTCAACAGCGACGACGCACGGCGGTACCATAGAGCGTCTATGAATATTGAGCGTCATGCTCGTGCCTGTGGTCGGACTATTTGCCGACTCGGCATCGCAGAGCTTGAGGAGATGCAAACCGCCCTTGGCAGCACGAAGCGAGGTGTAAGCAGGACCTTCTTCCCGCCGTGGGCAGTGAAGGAAAGCGTCAGAGCTTACGAGAGCGCTGGGATGGCGAACCGGGTGACCGCTGCTTTCGCGGCAGCGCACAACGAGGACGCGGGTTGCGTCATCACCATTGAGTTCGGGGAAATTGCCGAATACTCCGAGAAGCCCAAGAAAGAGCCTATTCTCATCAGGCAGCCGACAGTGGCAGACGCAATCGCAGTCGCAAAAACCACGCCTGCATGCTTCAGTCAAGACAGGCGCCGCAGCAGTCAGTATGACACCTTTATGGCAGAGGTTGAGCGTGCCTTGCGCTCTGGTCAGCCGGTAATGGTAGGTGCCGGGGCGCCACATGAAGTTATCACCGAAGCGTTCCGTATGCTTTCTGACCCAGCTATCCCGGTAGGCAGACTGAGGGTGATGTTCGTCGATGGCTCTGAGGCGGCCTCCTTTAAGACCGGTGGCGACCTTGGTCAAGGCGGCAGCTGGGGAAGGTCGATAAGGCTTGGTCTCATGAGCATGCGCCACACAGAACTTGACATCGAAGTCTGTGGCTACGCGTTCAGAAACCGCATGGTTTCTCTGTCGAGACTACAGGCGGAGGCCGAGGCGGACTGCCAGCGACAGGCCACAGCGCTCTTCGAGGAATTGACGGCAGAGGGCATATCGGACATCGAGCTGATTCACACCGGGTTCGAGGCAGCAGCGATAGGCTTTTATCGGGCAGTTATTGCCTGGAACCAGACCACAGAAGATAAGCGCATAGCCGTGAGGCCGCGCTATCTAACCTACAAAGGGTACATCGACGGAACGAAATGGGGTATATGATGAGCATAGTGACCCGAGATTGGAAGATCGAATGCAAAGACTGCGGTCTGCTATTCTACTACTCTCACCGCTCGATTGAAGATGCCGCAGCCAAGGGTGAGAGTCGTCCAGAGCGTTGCCCAGTGTGCCGCGAGGTACACAGCAGACAGATATCACGGATGGGCGCTGGGTACATCGACCTGGCCGCAGGTAGGCCAGTCCCCGAGGGCGGGCTTAAACAAGGCCGTCTCGGGTGTGTTCATCATGCACAGCGTCCCCACGAGCGTATCGACATCGAGGAAATCGAAATCAGCCCTAACACCTTTGGGCTGACCGACGAGTTGATGGTAGATTTCATCAAAGACCTCGACAGGCATCAAGTCGCACTTGTCACTGCCCCTACCGGATCCGGCAAGTCAACCTTCTTCCCCTATCGACTGCTGGAGCCACCCTCTAGCTTGCCGCGAGACATTATCACCCGCCACGGTAAGATACTGGTTACGCAGCCGCGCATTGAGGCCAGTAGCTCCATACCGTCTTTCGTGGCTGAGTCGCTGCACGGCGCCAAGGCCGGCCCGGGCTACGACATTGGCTATACCAACTCACGGCGTAAAGAGAGCGACCACCGCAACAAGCTCGTCTATCTCACGGACGGCACGCTGCTCAACATGATCAAGCGCGGCGAGCTTTACGACGTGGGCACCGTCGTCATCGACGAGGCTCACGAGCGGTCCATCAACATCGACCTGATACTTGCCTTACTCCGCCGGGAGCTGAAGTCGCTGCCTCATCTGAAGCTCATCATCGCGTCCGCAACTATTGACGTGGCGGTGTTCCAGGATTACTTTCAGCCGGACTATGACGTGCTGTATGCGACCTTCCCTGGCAAGACGGCTCATCCAGTCATCGAACACTTCGCCGACACGGAGATAGCGGAAACAGCGCTCACGGCTAAGATGCCCAAGGCGGTTGCCGAGAAGGCATACAAAATACTGCGCTCCATGGCCACAGGCACCCCTATGGAGGGGTATTGTACCGAAGAGATCATGGATGGCGACATACTTTGCTTCCTGCATGGCAAGAGACCGATCATCGATGCCTGCGGGCTCTTAGCCGCGATGATCAACGACGATGACGACTTATGCGATCAGGTTGAGGTGCTGCCGCTGTACTCTGAGCTTTCTGACAGGGAGATCAAGCGAGCGCTGGGCAGCAGACAGGGCAGGAAGGCGAAGCGTTGGCGAGTTGTCATATCCACCAATCTGGCAGAGACCTCGCTTACCGTAGAAGGCATCCGTCATGTGGTGGACTCCGGACTTATCAACCAGAATGTCTGGGACACGCGAAACGTCGTTGGAGAGGTGCGGCCCAGACTGCACTCACAATCCGGACTGCTCCAACGACGCGGCAGGGCTGGAAGGGTTGCTCCGGGAGTCTGGCACTGCCTGCTTACCGAAAGGCAATTTAAGGCTCTGGATTTTGCCACATCGCCGGAAATTGCTCGTGCACCGCTGGAGGCCGTCCTCTTGGCGGCACGAGACGCAGGCATTAACGATCCCCGCGAGCTTAGATGGCTCGCGCCGGGGTTTCCTCAGGACGAGTATGCTCGCGCTGATGCGGCGCTTCGGCAGATGGGAGCATTGAATGAGGATGGCATCCCCACGGCTCTTGGTCGGGAGTTGGCATCTGTCCGAGAGTCCATACCTCATGCCAGCCTGATTGCCTTGGCCGACTCTGCGGGTTGTGTCGTAGAGGCGGCAACTGTTATTGCTGCCGACAAATGCGGGGGCCTCAAACCCTTGCTGTCCTGGGACAACCGGTGGCCAGCGGATACCAAACTACACGTCGACCGCGTGTATGACGTCCTGCTGCTTAATGCAAGGGATGACCTGGATATGTTCATTCGTCTTTGGGCAGAGTGGGAGAGCCTGCCAATCGACGCTCAGGAGCAGTGGGCTGAACGCAGGTTCCTCAACGCATCAGCATTCGTACAATGGGGCAAAGAGCGTGAACGTCTGCTCTCTTCCCTGCAGCCTAAGACACGTACCGCAGCGGTGCGCGGAGTGAGCCTTGCGCTTACTGAGCGTCTGCGTAAGGTCATCCTTTGGGTATTTCCGGACTCTTTATACCAACTTGACGGCAATGGCAGCTACGTGCCGTTTGCCGTCGATCGCTCTAACACGACAACAGTCGAGCAATGGGGCAACAGGGCCGCACTCAAGCTCGACTCCACCTCCGTTTGCTTAAACACGAAACCCCACTACCTCTGCGCCCTGAAGCGCCGTTGCGGCAAGTTGCGCGAGACTCCTTTAGAACCGCCTACAACATTCGTCGAGGTGTCGTTCTGCGTGGCATTCGACGGCCAAGACGATTGCCCCACCACCCTGCATGGCCTGAGCTGCTCCTGCAATAAGGAGTCTGCATGGAAACCGCCATCGGTGCTGCCCGGAGACCGCTTTGAAGTCACCGACGACGGACAACGTATAAGCGCCTTAAGCAGGCTAGAGCCGAAGAGCTTCATAACCGTGGCGCTGGACGAAGACAACAGCGCAGATGAGGACATCGACGAGGAGTGCTCCGCTAGCATCAACACCACTGCCGAGGAAGACACTGCTGCGCCTTGCTGGGAATACAATGAGGAGCTGTTAGAGATAGATAATGGTGTAAAGGAAGCACGTATCGACAAGTGCCACACTGATGCTCTTCCTGAGTTGATCCTGGTACGGCCAAACAATCTTGACCGACTCGACAGGGTGATTGTCAGGGAGATTGATTGCTGCGGCAAGGCGGTGTGCGAGCCGGATGATTCTGCGGTTAGACTCAGGCAGTTTGCCAAGCGATACCCTCTAGGATCCAAGGCGCCTTTTGTCGTCACATCCATTCGACGGCTGCGCTTAGGCAAAAGGTCGCTGGCAATCGCCGAGAATCGCGAGACGGGCGTGTCGGTCATCCTCGACTCGTCGGCCTTGGGCTACGGGGTGCGTGACGTACTTTTGGGGCAACTACAGGGCTGTTGCCTGGAACTCGTCGTGGATGCGATAGAGCCCGAAGATCAGCAGCTTGAAGTCTCCTGCGTACAAGACACCATTGCTCATATGAGCGCCCTACTGAGCGGCGACGGCACTACCCTTGCTGCACAGGTGATTGATGCCGACGATCGGTCGATATATGCCGCATTGCTCGACAGCACAGACGCGACGCCTCAGATGCCGTTTATAGTACTCCAGTATGATGTCAGCCAAATGCCCGCCCGGCCTGCTGACATGCGCATCGGGCAGATGGTGACGCTTGCCAAGCGACAGTCCAGTCGCCCAAAGCCAAGGAGGCGGACGTTTTATGTTGGCGACCTGAATGCATCGGACTTCCCTGTAGACGATTACGCGTTGGAAGAGGACCGTATCGTCATTGAGGGTCAGGTGAGCGATTCAAGTCTGAAGCGGCTGATGGCAAAGAGCGCCCAGTACGACATAAGAACGGCAACCAGACTGCGCCATGCAGCCAGGATGCTCATGCTCAGAAGCCGCATCCCATCCTTCAGGGTAGTCGACGTGACCGGTATTCGTAACATCGCTGCCGCAACGGCACCGTCAGGCGTCGTTAAGGAAACCCGGAAAGACGGCTCTGTTGTGGTGACCTGCGACGGCTGTGATGTCTTCGTCAGAGCCAGCGATGTATCTTGGGTCAGTGGCGGCAATGTCCTCGAGCCTGGCTTGGAGGTACCCCTGTTCGTAAAGAGAGCCGAGCCAGAAAGTGGGCTTCTGCACGCCAGCCTGCGCGACCCTGCCAGCAACCCCTATGGCAGCCTACACATCAACAGCGTCATTGAGGCTGTTGTCCAGAAGACTGGTGTCAGCAAGGGCATGGCATTTGCCCTCCTGGAGACTGCGACGGGGGCAAGGCTCTACCTCCCCCGGTTTGAGAGTGGCTTCTCAAACAACGACGACCTCATTCAGCAACTTGAAGCAGGCAAGACCCTCAGTGCACGTATCGTTTCCGTTGACCCCGAAAACGAACGTGCCTCGTGCAGCCTGTTCGTCACCGAAATCGAGATAGTACTCGATAAAGGCAGGGAAGCTCTCGTCGCGGGCAAAGAACCCCACTATCGTACCGATGCCTTCCGCGATCACGCCGGGGTAGGCACGTTCATCGACGTTAAAGACACCACCGTCAGGGTGCGGTCTACAAGTTCTGTTGGAGGCGCTACCACCGTAAACGTGATCAAAGATGCCCTCTCCGGCAGCATGCTGAATGTCATGTTGCCCTCCATGGGGCCTTTTTGCGACAGGGATTTCCTGAGGTCTCTGAGAATCCAGTATGGCGTATGCGCAACAATCACCAAAAACCGCGTGTTGGTGGTTGCTGCCCCAAGTGATACCGTTGCGCAGGCTCTCTTAAACCACCTGGCAAGCCACTACCGAGTGCGCAGCATCACGCTGGGTAGATACCGCAAAGAAGCCTTGCAGCAGGCGCGTGACGGCGGTCTCAAAATACGCTTCGATGGCCCCTTTGCCAATGACTGTCAACCTGCCCATCTGGAATGCGACCAAGCATCGGATGCCACTATGCTGTCGCTCCTGAGCGCCTACGGCATCGCATACAGCGATAACGGGTGGATAATCGACAGCAGGTTCAGTTACGAATTGCTGGCGGCGTGATGCAGCGGCGCGAACGCTCCGTGACACAGCAATGTGATGTAGCGGCGGGGCAGCTCCACGGCATAGGCAATTTGTAGGCCAGTGGGGCGGGTATCGTGTCGAAGACAGGGTACAATATGCTGGTATCCGAGTCAGTCTGGTGATGGCTCTGGTTTTTATGTAAGAATTTCAGGGAGAGGAACGCCATGAATGCTGAGGAGCTGCACAATGTTGTACTGAAGTCCTTTCGACAAGGTGATTATAAGGGTGGACCTTATGCCGCACATGCTCTTGAGCAGGCGCATGCAAATGCGAAAGAAATTGCGAACAGGAAGCCAAATGCATTCGATACTGAGACGTGCAGAGTCGCTTCGTTGGCTGCAATTGTTCAAAAGGACTGGATTCAAAGGGATATCTGGAGGGCACGTTGGCTTTCAAGGGCTGTGGCGATTGGCTGGAGCGAGTCTATCGGATTTTGGCTCGTTGGGTTAGCGCTCAATCTTCTTACCATGGCCGATCGAACGAAATACTCGATAGATGCCCTGACCTCCGTCACCGAGGCTGAAGATATTCTGAGCGAGATAGACGTGTTGCTGTCAAATACAGAACCCAGTGGGTTTGAGTTAGATGATCGATTTTCTCCAACACGAACAGGCTTGGCAAGGCAATTATGGGAAAAACGAGGGCTTTGCGCTTTGGCGACGAATAATTATGAGAGAGCCGGAGTGGCGTTCCAAAATGCGCTCGATCAGGATTCGTCAACCCGTACGCGCATAAAAGTGGGTCTTTACAGTGCACTGTCTGTCTATCTTGAAACCCTGCACACCGATGGTGACGTTAATCCTGCAATAGAGATGACAGATGCCCTGAAGAGTGAGGCAGCTTACTACGAAATGGCAGATCTTGTGGCTCTTGGTGATGAGAATATTGGTCTGATGCGTCAGCGGTCGCTCTCTGTGTTCCCTTACGATATTTTGTAAGCGCGACGTATCGTCATGTCACAGCAGAGCCATGTCACAGCAGAGCTGGCTGAGAATACGGGTATACGACATTTCCATGAGAATCTGTTCCAAAGCTCAGTGTGTTGTGAGTGCAGGGCGGGCACTTCGGGCCCAAGGGAACTCCATAGCCTACAGCGATCTCCTGCGCCCGAAGATAGGCCTCGTACATAAGCTCATATGATGGCGGCCTGAGGTCTCTTAAGGGCGTTGAAGGGTCCGGGCGAAAGGGGCTCAGGACGGGAACAGCACCGCGCTCTGCGATTGCCTTGACACCAGCCAAGGTGGATTCAAGGGGTTCGAGCCCAACGAGCAGCATAGACCGCACACGACCTCTGCCGAGGCGCTCTATGGCTTTCTCGATAAAATCCAGGTAGTGCCTGGCGCCGAACTGATACTTTTGTGGAGCCAGCTTTTTGGCGCGAGCTTCGTCATGCAATTCCAGATTGATAGACAGCTCATTGATCCCGAGTTTTCCCAGTTCGTCGATATCAAAGACATTCGAAAGAGGCACCATCATGATGTCTACGGGAAGATCTTGGAAGCTTGCAAGTATCTCACGGTACAGTGCCCTATGAGATTCGGCGTCACTTTCTCTTGGAGTTCCGCCCGAAATCATGATGTGTTGTGCCGGTTGTATGCAATCGGCCGCAGCAGTCTTCAGGGCCTTGATGCAGACATCAACAGGATGAAGGCTGTAGTCTATACCGGAAAAGGGGATATCGCAGAACTGACAGGAATAGGAACAGCCGGTCATTGGGGACAGGCGAACGCGATCGCCGTGAGTTACAACGATATGCTTGGGAAGGTCTGCAAGTTCTTCAGAGCTATGATACGCAGGTTGTAGACAATACCAGGCACGAGCTTCTAGATTGCCGTTTGACACATACAGGCCATCATCAATTACGTCGAGCACCGAGGTGGGGGCATCGACGAAGTTGGGATTGTATTCCTGTAGAGGCGCATTAACCCAGACGTCTCCTTCGAGCTTCAGGACAACCCCTGATGTCGATGCATAATCGGCAGAAGAAAGTTTGGCGATGTTGGCATGTTCCAACAACCACTGCTGCGCCCTATTCGTAACCGTTATGCCTTCGGCCAGTATCTTGAGCTTGAGAATTTGAGAGGGCGAGAAGATGTACAATCTTTTTCCTTTCAAAAAAGAAGCAGTCCAGCGAGAATACAGAGATGGTCACCAGTCAATTATAATATACTTACAAATCTAACTCCGTGAGTTCAGCACTGCAAGCAGTCGGAGTTCAAGTGGACCTGAATCGTGAGGATTGGACTGAAGAATTTGAATGACAGCAAGAACGTCTGGAGGCTGCCTTGTCTACTGCGCGTGCGCGTCAAATAGCGAACATTTCAAAAGCCCTTGGTTCTCGACAGCTTCTATGGACGGGCACAAGGGGTGATGACGCGCGGTCGTTGAGCGATATACCGCAATTTTCGGGTTCGTTTACCATCATAAATCGTTACTCGCGTCACCCCCTACAAAATACAGTCGCCTATGAAGATCTTACAAAGAGGCGTGTTGACTTAGACAGTTGGGACATCGACGAACACCTCTATGACGATGCTACGACTCAGTATAGGCAGGCGTTATTGGGGGCTCTGTCCGCGGATAGTACGGTCATATCATACAGGCCATCACATTTTGTTTCGGCTTTGATATTTGCCAGACAAAACAAATGCTTCGATCTCGGATTATTTGCTGATCAACAAAGGGCATTTGAGCATAAGCCTTGGGTTGAATCGGCAGTTGTGCGGCTGGGCATCCCAACGCTTGGATGGAAATATCTTGCCGATGAAGACCAGATGGATGCGGATAAGATACTTGCGAATGGACCCGTAGTTGTCCGACCAAGCCGCGGATCGGGCGGCTCAGGGATGGCTATTATCCATTCAGCTGACGAGCTGAAGTCACAATGGCCTTCTGGGCAGGAATTCTTTGTCAGTATCTCTCCCTATTGTGGCGGCTGTTTACCTCTGAACGTGGGGGCAGTGGTTTGGGATGAAACCGTAACCATTCACCATCTTTCAGTTCAACTCATTGGTGTCCCCTATTGCGTCAGTTTGCCCTTTGGTTATTGTGGCAACGACTTTGATCTGCCAAAGTCTCTCGAAAAATCAATTATTGAACAAATTGAGCTGATTACCGTGCGCCTGGGCGATTGGCTCCGCTCGGGGGGCTATCGTGGCGCTTATGGCGTAGACTTTCTGCTTGATGGTGGAAAGGTAGTATTTACAGAAATCAATGCTCGTTTTCAGGGGTCAACGCGTCTTTCCTGCCTGCTTTCGGTGAATAATGACGAACCGTGTCTTTTGTTGGACCACATTGCTGCTCTACTGCATCTCCAGCCATCTATCAGTATATCTTTGATGGATAAAATGAAAGGGGCGGCACCTGCGTCTCATATTGTTATTCATAATACTTCCGACGGTTCGAGCAAGATCAACACACATAGTCTGAGTAGTTCTTTTCGTAAACTTGACAGGTCTCGGCGCATTGAAGTCCAGGTAGGGGCCGACACCATTTGTGACCCCGGAGCGATCATGGCATGCACCACAATTAACCGTAGTGTTACCCATGACGGTTATTCGTTGCATCATGATATCGAGAACGTCATTGCAAGTGCTTTATCTGATCAATGCACCACTGAGGTCGACGCGGAGGAAACATGAAATACCAGCCATTGATTGATGGTAAAGTGCTGGAACAAGAACCTCTTATTTTCAAGGGCTTGGATGAGTATCTAAGCGAACGCTCCCATCTTGGTCCGCAACGTATTTGTGGTGTTCTGAAAGAATTGAGTCCACAAAATGATCAGAAGTCCCCTGAATCAAACGGAGCCTCCAAAGAGAAGAGCCCGGAGTCGTCGGCAGGACCGCCGAGAAGGTATTTGCCTTGGCTTACCCTTGTTTTGGGTACAGAGACCCTGGCTCCCGCAATAAACGTATCACTGGAGCAGATTGCAGATAGGGTGGCAACAATCGCTAAGGCCTATAAAGTGCCTGAACCCGAAGCGCATGATATAAGACAGTTTGTGCACTCTATGCTATCTCGCAGGATTGATGATGCTGACAAGCAATCAGACGATAGCTTCTCCTTGGAATTATCCGACTGGGAAATTTGTCTACTGCATGCCGCAACAGTTCTCAACACAACCTATTTTTTCACAAAAATGGTATATCTTCACCCAATCAATTACTACGATGATGAACGTATTTACAAGACCGATGCCAATTACGACTGCGCATCCGAATTACTTGAAAAAAGATGGGTGCACCTGAAGCAGGTTCTTGATAAACTTAAAACAACAGCTGGTAAAGCAGAAGAAAAGTGCTCAGATACAAAACTAAAGGCGAGCCTCAGATCTGTCAAAAGACTTGCTTTAGCAATAGCTCAAACGGTAGGCGCTGACAGTAAGCTATACGACGGAGCCTATATATCGTCTGACGACCTGTTCTCTCTCACTGAAATTGCGTGGTATTTCCTTGCAATGAAAATATATCCATCAAATAGTTCTTACTTGAGTTGGTCTGAGCTCATGACCTCTATTGGCATTAGCAGAACGAATGCAAAGGCCGAAATACCGATTAAGTCAAGACCATCGATTTCCGAGTTAGAGTCGGCAAAAAAGGCGATTGAAGGAGCATTGGGCGCTGCAACTCTGGCGCGATCACGACAGACCTTTGACGACGTGGAAGGCGCCCATGCAATGCAAGATCAATCGTATAGAGCGTATGCAAAACTCTTGTATACTCAAGCCAGTATGCACCACCAAGCCTTCATAGGCAAAAAAGAGACGACTGAACGAATCGCGGGCAATAGAACACCGGCTTCCGACGCAAACACTTTGATCGCGGCGCAGAGAAAGAATGCGACCGGTCCGAAGACCGGAGAAACAAGGCCTGATGGATATGAAACACCACCCTTTGCATCGGCGATTGTTACGACATTTGATGTCGAGTTGGAACTTGCGCTTCGAAGGTTTCAAAACTCAGAGTGCTTTGACAAGAGGTACGGGTCAAAACATTTCATGGTTGTTGTCCCTGCCAATGTTGTTGTCAACAAGGGAACAGGACGGCGATCAACGTCGATTTGGATGGGCTATATCGTAGATCCAGAAGTAAAAGACTCCCATGAAGCAATTCTATCGCCAAAACCAAGCCAATGGTTCGTTTTTGGACGGGCAGATACTGATAGCAGCCAATCCAATTCAGATGCCAAACGCTTGGGAATCGATGACGAGAGAATTGCAAGGTTGCTCGCAGAAAACCCAATGCCGATAATCATTAAGATAAACGGATCGCCTTTAGTTGGGCTGCCCAATATTTTTGAAAGGAACAACGATGAGGACCTGGGCAGCCTCAAGGAACAGATAATTCAACGAGCTGGCTACGCTGATGCGCGCGCCATGGTTGAAGACGAGGACTCCGCCACGGAACTTGAGAACGCGATAGTCCTTGAAGAACATCATGCTCTCCATCTGTCTTATCCAGAATTATTGGTAGCAGAAGGAAGGGATCTTCCGATCAGCCTCATTGATCCACAAAATAGATATTGGCGTTATTGGACCTTGCTCGGTGTGTCATTATCGAGCAATCCAGTGCGATACAGACTCATCT
>JAIRXA010000157.1 GCA_031268525.1 Coriobacteriales bacterium
TACCCACCGGGCGGTCGAAGCCCGCCCCTACGGAGACGTCCCGACACATATCCCACGTACCCACCGGACAGTCAGGGTCCACTCCTATGCCTCGCGGAACCCTGGCACAGAGCGACAGCGGGGATTCTATTCGGATCATGTAGACAAAGCGGTCAAGTCAGGTCAGGTGCCATGTCGGGCCCGTTGCCTCAAACCTGCTACCCCGGACTGACAAAATAGCCGTGGTCATCGGCTGAGATACGGGTGTGTATCGCCACGAGCCGCGCATCCTCTATCTTCGTCTCGCCCGTTTGTGGATCGTAGACAAAGGTCCAGTGAGCCAAAGCGCCTCGTAATTCCTCGGGTTGCTGCTGCGCAGAAAGGAAGTTCCCGAGCGACCACGCAACCGGAACCTGAGCTCCCTGAGCGGTGGCTATGAACTCGAGTGGCTGCACCACATGGGGATGCGAGCCGATGATGGCATCAACGCCGTTGTCGGCCAACAAGCGGGCAAGAGCCCGTTGCTGCGCATTGGGCATATGGTCGCCCTCTTCTCCCCAATGCATACTGACAATCTGCAGATCACTGACCGCTTCCAGCTGTCGCAGATCCGTTAAAAGACGCAGTGTACTGGCAGGACTGAGCGGTGGAGCGAGAAAGCTGGCTTGATCTGCTCCATCTTCAAATTGAAGCCCGGAGCTTCTGGGTGTGAGCGTGGCGACGAGATACTCACTGCCGGGCGGTCCCACGATGCCGTTGGTGCTGAGCGTGTAGTTCGCCAAGCCGATGCGCACGCCCTGTACAAGAATGACGGTCGGCTGCTGTGCGGCAGAGGGAGAGGCGGCTGTTCCGCTCTGCGTGAGACCCAGCTCCTCAATGCGCGCAAGCTGTGAGAGCACACCTTCTGCGCCAAAATCGAGCGTATGGTTGTTTGCGGTCCCCACCCAGTCAAAGCCGCTTGCCGCAAGCGCGTCGAGAATGCCGCTGGGGCTGTTAAAGCGAGGGAAACGTCCCGAAAGCCCCAGCTCCTCACCACCGCAGATACTTTCCTGATTCACATAGGCCACGTCTGCTGTCTCGATGAGCGGTCGAACTGAGGCGTAAAGGTCGGAATAGTCGAAGCCTTCGTGATAGGAGTAAATTGGTTCATGAATGAGATTATCTCCCGCCGCGACGAAGCTGATGCGTAAGGGCTCCTGCTGGCTGACGGGTGTCATCTGAACGGCGGGCGCTTGCTGAACGACGGGCGCATGCTGGGCGGCAGGCGCATGCCGAGCGGCAGGCGCATGAAAGTCGGCGGGCGCTTGTCCATCAAGCGAGGGCTGAGGGTCAATCGGATCCTCGAAGGAACCGGACACTACAGGCGGCTCGAATGCCACGCTCTCAGCGATTGGCGCACAGGCAAACAGGGGGCCGAGTAGGAGAAGAGCTCCACACAACAGGCAGAGGTGACGCGCTGCGCTTTGAAGAGTGTCCTTGTCCAAAGACGTAGACACGGGGACGGACCTTTTGTCTACTGATCTAAGATCAGTAGACAAAAGGTCCGTCCCCGTGTCTACGTCTTTGTGTCTACAAATTATACGCCCCCATGACTCACAAGACACCCGAAGTCCCTATCCCAACCTCAGCATTGAACGCACGGATCAGCTCGTCAAGCTCGGTGGCCTGCGCGTGCACCGCGTCCCAGGTGTCCTCGGGGTCATACCACAGCGCCCGCAGCTCAGCCTCACTGCGGCCCTGCTGTTCAACCCAGGTGTAATACTTGAGGTTGTGCACGCGTTTACGTTGCTGGTAATTGAGCTCAGCCATGTTGTCGGTCTTGAGATTGAGCAGATGGATATGGTGGTCGAGCACTGCGTCGCGCTCGGCGTAAGGTCCGTACTCCTCGTTGAGCTCGGCGATGCGACTCTGGTAGAGCTTGGCGGAGTCGGTGAGTATGGTGAGCACCACGTCACGCTCCGTGAGCTCATAGTAGCGTGCGAACTTGATGCAGCACAACAGGTTAGCGATACCGGAGATGCCAAGCCAGGTGAGTTGTTCGATGGTCTGCGAGCTGAGGCCCAACTCCTCGCTCAGGTAGGACTGACCCGTGGAGGTGTTGAACAAGCGCAACAGACGCTGGGAGTCCTCATCGTCGATGTCGATGATCATATCGGTGTTGCGAACATTGTGGATCCAGGGGATGTGCTTGTCGCCGATGCCCTCGATGCGATGGCCGCCAAAACCATTGGCCAGAATCGTCGGGCACTGCAGCGCCTCACCAACGGCCAGTTTGGCCTGCGGATAGAGATCCTTGAGACGATCGCCGGCCGAGAGAGTACCAGCCGAACCGGACGTGAAGCAGGCGCCAGCGAGGCGAAGAGTCGGAGTGTCCCTGCGCACTGCCTCAAAGAGATCGACCAGCGCGTTGCCCGTGACATTGTAGTGCCACAGTGGGTTGCCCATCTCCTCAAACTGATTGAACACCAGATAGCCTGGCGTACGTTTGATCTCCTTGGTCTTGTCAAATATCTCCTTAACATTGGACTCGCAGCCCGGTGTCGCAATGACCTCCGCACCGATAGAGGCAAGCCACTCAAAACGCTCGCGGCTCATCTCCGCAGGCAGGATAGCCACGCCCTGAGCGCCCAGCAGCTTGGAATTGAAGGCTCCGCCGCGACAGTAGTTGCCCGTGGAAGGCCAGACAGCCTTGTCACGAGTCACATCAAATTGTCCGGTAACCAAGCGTGGCGCCAAGCAACCGAAGGAAGCACCAACCTTGTGACAACCGGTCGGGAACCACTTCCCTACCATTGCTATTATACGAGCTTTAACACCAGTAAGCTCTGGTGGGAACTCCACATAGTTGGGGATGTGCTGGAAAGGCTGGAAGTCGTCCTGATCAAGGGGCATGGTTGCAGAAGCCGCCGATGAAGCTGCCACCGCCGAAGTCGCCGCCGCCGAAGCTGCCGTTGCCGAGACCATCGACATCGGCACCTCTGTCGTGGGCATGTCCGCCGCCGAGACCACCGACATCGGCGCTCCACCTGCAAACGCATGCGCGGGCACCTCTGCCGTAGGCGTATTCTTCCAGCTGATGCGGAAGAGATTGAGCGGGTCAACATCGTCCATACCAACAGTCTGCAGGCGCTCTTGGATGGTCGCGGGGATGGTCGCGGGGTCACGCATCGCGGCGATGGTTGGAATGATGATCCTCAACTCCCGCGCGCGCTCGATATTGTGTTTGAGACCTTCCTCGTTGATACCCAGATCAATCATGGTCGACAGAGCTCCCTTTCACATACTTCTCTACGATGCACACCGTGGTGGTGGCGACAACGACGGCTACAACAACACGCTACAGCGACACTTCACAATGATGGAGCCACCGATCCGTGACGATACCATCCCTCTTGACCGCATGGCCTTTCGTGGCCACCGTGGCCACGCTTTTTGATATCTGATGCATGGTGATTCCTATTCGAGCATCTGTTGAAGTCCTCAGTCGCGCGACAGCCAATCCTGCGCGCGAGCTGATCCGCTGCTGCCAGTCAGCGAACGATCACCGGGCTCGGCATTCGCATAACGGATGAGTATCAAACGCAACTGCGACTCAAGCGACCGGCCCGAGCGCTTCGCTTCCCTCTGTATCTCGTCTTTCACCTCATCGGGGAGGTTTCTGATCGTAACGCTCGCCATACAAGGCCTCCATTCTGTCAGCCGCCGTTGCCAAACGCCCTACAGGGTCGCACACGTCCCTCATTGACAGCCGGTCGTGCAGATACTCTATGATTGCAATATGCAATCACTCTGTCAAGGGGATGGGGTGACAAACAATAGGATGTGTCAGGGGGACGTCAGGCTGTGTGAAAAATCAGCTAGCGATATAGATAGATATATAGTATAATATAATCACTGCAAGACAGACCGGCGATAGGACTTCCCATGGGATACATA
>JAIRXA010000046.1 GCA_031268525.1 Coriobacteriales bacterium
GTTGGTGCATAGGGGGTTACGTCCTCTCGAACCCTTCGAGGCGTCGCCCTGCTTGGGATACCTAGTAGACAGAGGGACAACCGAAACCACTGAAAAAGTCTCCTCTCTACCATTTTGCGCAGAGCAAACAGAACTGCAGAAACCATTTGTGCGGGTAGCACGCGTGTGGACACTGCGACTCGCTGTGCTCGTGCAGTGCAAGAGCGATTTTTTCAGTGGTTTCGGACAGACCTTTTATCTACTCCCTAAAGGATCGTCCCTCTCCTGAACCCTCCCCCTTTGCCTTAGGAAAATGATAAACACAGACATTTGCACATAATATACTGTTCACTGCATTGACAATGCACAGGTATTTCACTACAATTAAAACAAAAGCACTGAAAGGAGCGATTCGAATGGCTGATACAACAAATTTGAGCATTAGGATAGACCGCAACCTGAAAGACGAAGCCGACATGGTTTTCAACGCCCTCGGTATGAACCTGACCACAGCTATCACCGTATTCGTGCGCCAAGCCGTGAGGCAGAAGAAAATTCCGTTTGAGATTTCTCTGGACACTGGTAGCGAAAACAAGGTGACGATGGCAGAGGCAATGGTGGCTTCCGAGCGAATCTGGCAAGCATCTGTACAAAATGGAACGGACACGATGACGATGGACGAAATTGACACAGAAATTGCAGCGGCTCGCAGGGAGCGCAAGGCAAAGGTAAAGGTATGACGGACATTATTGTGGTATTTGACACGAATATCCTTGTTTCCGCTCTGCTCTCGCCACTCGGAAACCCAGCAAAAATATACAGGATGTTTTTGACGGAAAACCTGAAAGTGGCATACAGCCCTGAAATCATCTCGGAGTACAAGGATGTTTTGTTCAGACCGCGATTGAAAATTCAATCAGACGAAGCTGCAAAGGTGATATATGCCATTCAGGAACACGGCAAACAGATAGAGCCGCCCGTAAGCACTCACGAAATTGGTTGATGAGGATGACCGCGTCTTTTACGACGCAGCAAAGAACGCCAGAGCGTACCTTGTGACAGGGAATAGGAAACATTTTCCCGATGAACCGTTTATCCTAACACCGAATGAATTTGTGAACCAGTTATCTCATTGAATTGGAAAGCCGATTGACGGTAGGACAAAACGATGTTGGGAGCCCCTACGTCTTGTCACCGTCCCTGCCCGAGCGGGCGGACGAAGTCCGCCCTAATCAAACAGACAGGCGGAGCAATCCATGAGCCCCGGGCCTTTGAGCAGCATCTCGATGGCAGCGATGCGCGTGCAGACGCTCAGCAGTTCACTGGCCTGCCTGAGCTCGTCAAGAGAAGGATACGAGGGAGCTATGCGGATGTTCGCATCGCAGTAATCAACACCGTAGGGGTAGGTCGCTCCGGCATTGGTGAGCACGACACCGGCTTCGCGCGCCAGATCAACCGTGCGTCGTGCCGTTCCCGGCAGCCCATCAAGGGAGATGAAATAACCGCCTCGCGGACGTGTCCAGACGGCAATGCCAAGACCTTCAAGTTCGCGTTGAAGGGTATCTATGACCACCTCAAAACGTGGCCTGAGTAACTCCGCGTGCCGAGCCATGTGTGCACGCACGCCTGCGAGGTCATGCAGGAAGGCAAGGTGCCGCGCCTGATTGATCTTGTCCGGGCCGATGGTCGCATAGCTGAGCTGCTGTATGATGTCGGCAAGATTGGCCTCGGAAGTCGCCAGAGCACTGATACCGCTGCCCGCGAAGGTGATCTTTGAGGTAGAGGCAAACATATACCAGAGATCGGGATTGTCTGCCTCCTGACAGGCGCTCGCCAAGTCGAGCAGCTCATCGCCTTCGCCGGGTACAAGGTCGTGAACCGCGTAGGCATTATCCCAGAAGATACGGAAGTCCTTTGCCGCCGGCTTAAGGTTCGCAAAGCGACGCACCACTTCGTCGGAATATGTCACACCGGTGGGATTGGAGTATTTGGGCACACACCAGATGCCTTTGACGTAGGGATCGGTGTTCACATAGTGCTCAACCGCCGCCATGTCGGGGCCATGGGGGCCCATCGCAATGGAGATATTCGCGATGCCAAAGCTGGCGCTGACCGCAAAGTGTCTGTCGTAGCCGGGAGAGGGGCAGAGAAACTTCACGTAATCAAGCCGAGTCCACGGCCTATAGCCGCGCACACCCATCGTCATCGAACGCGCGATCGTATCATACATCAGGTTGAGAGAGGAGTTCTGCGCAACCATGACCTGACTGGCGGATACCTCGAGTATCTGCGCGAACAACTCCCGAGCCTCGGGCGTTCCAGCGGCTCCACCGTAGTTGCGCAGATCGTCGCCTGCGGCACTGCGCAAAATATCGGTTGTGGACCGGGAGTCCGACAAGACATCGAGCATCGCCATGGAAAGATCGAGTTGTTCGGGCGAGGGCTTACCGCGCGCCATGTTGAGTTTGAGATCGCGCGCCTTGAACGCAGCATATCTCTCCTTGAGCGAATCAAGCTCCTCGTGCAATTGCGTCGGTGTCATATCTCGATATGCTTTCATAGCCCCACCCCTCTTTTAGATCAGCTCTACCGTGCTTACTACCGCTCTCGAACGAGTCTCTACCTGTGCACCCCTGCTGCGCGTTGTGCGTCTTCATAGAGCACAACATCGTAGGACAAAACCGAGGATGAGGCAACGGTCACCGATCAAAATACTCCTCGCGAAGGCCGGAATGACTTCGTACGGTTTTTTATGTTGCCTTGCTGTTTCTTATGTTGCCTTACGGTTTCTTATGTTTTCTTGCGATTTCTTATGCATCCCCCCTCAAACTATCCAGAAGGATGAGAAGAGCCTGCATCAGAGGGATGCCGGACTGAGGTGCAAACTGAAGTTTGTGAGTTTTGGGGAAGTAGAGCGCACCGCTTCTTTTGGCGACAGCCGCCTGCTCAGAAGTGAGCTCAACGGGTTCCAAAACGAGTTTGCCACGTTGCGAAATGATGGTCTCGATGCCGAGTTCAAGAGCCAGAGCACGGGCCTTTGTCCGGTCAACGAGATTCTGGGCTGGAGCTGGCAGAGCACCGTACGCGTGCAGCAGCTGCTCAGCGATGTACTCAATGGCTGCAATGTCGGGAGCGGCCGCAAGGCGGCGGTAAAAGAGCACGCGTTCGTCGGTAGCCGGTAGATATTCCTCGGGTAGAAAGAAGGGCACGGGTAGGTCGATACGAGTTTCAGCTGCGCTTGAGCCGACGGAAGAGGGGGCGTTTCCGGCTGCGGACGAGCCGGTTTTCTCCACGCCTGCACCTGAGCCCGCTCCCGCGGCTGAGCCGGTAACCGCACCTGCGCCCGCGCCTGTGATGACGGCCAGCTCGCCGGCTCGAGCCGCCACTACGGCCTCCTGCAGCATCGCTGCGAACAGGTCGAAGCCAACCGCCGAGAGCATCCCGTGCTGCTCCGCCCCCAACAGGGAGCCCGCGCCTCGTATCTCCAGATCGCGCATTGCGATCCTCATGCCGCTGCCGAGCTCCTGAAACTCGTCGATGGCAGTCAGACGCTCAATCGCCTCCTCGGTCAGCGCAGTCTGCGAGGGGAAGAGAAAGTAGGCGAAAGCCTGCGCGTGCGAGCGTCCAACACGACCTTTGAGTTGATAGAGTTGAGCCAGCCCGAGACGCTGGGAATCCTCGATGATGAGCGTGTTGGTGTGCGGGTTGTCGAGACCGCTCTCGATGATGGTCGTTGCCACAAGCACGTCGTACTCGTTGGCGGCGAAGCGTTCCATCACGCCTTCCAGCTCCTTGCCGGTCATCTGCCCGTGTGCCACGGCGATGCGCGCCTCGGGCGTCGTCGCCTCGACTCGCGCCACCGCGTCGTCGATGGATTTCACCCGGTTGGAGACGTAATATACCTGCCCGCCTCGTGCCATCTCACGTCGGATTGCCGCCGAAACCACGTCCTCATCCCACTCTCCCACATGCACCTTGATCGGCGTACGGCTCGTGGGCGGAGTGTTGATGAGGCTCATGTCGCGCACGCCCGAGAGCGCCATCTGCATCGTTCGGGGTATGGGGGTTGCCGACAGGGTGAGCACGTCGACCTGCTCACGAAGATTTTTGAGCTGTTCCTTATGCTGAACACCGAAACGCTGTTCCTCGTCGATGACGATCAGCCCGAGATCGCGGGGATTGACGTCGGACGAGAGCAGGCGATGCGTGCCCACAAGCACGTCCAAACGTCCCGCGGCGAAGTCTGCAAGGATATGTTTCTGCTGACCAGACGTGCGAAAACGCGAGAGAACCTCCACCTCGACGGCAAAGGAATCGAAGCGCTCGACAAAGGTTGTGTAATGCTGTTGGGCCAAAATCGTCGTTGGACAGAGCACCATCACCTGTCGACCGCTCTGCACTGCCTTGAAGGCCGCTCGCAACGCAACTTCGGTTTTGCCAAAGCCCACATCGCCACAGATCAGACGATCCATCGGTCGCGACGACTCCATGTCGGCCTTCACGTCGGCGATGGCAACGAGCTGGTCGGGCGTTTCCTCGTAGGGAAATGCCAACTCCATCTGATACTGCATATCGTTGTCCGACTCGTAGGCGTAGCCGGTGGTCGTAGAACGACGAGCATAGAGATCAACGAGATCGAATGCGAGCTTGCGAGCAGCTTTACGTGCCTTGCCGGTGGCACGACTCCAGTCGCTGGTGTTGAGTCGGGTCAGCCGCGGAGAACTGCTCTCGGGGCCGACATAGCGTGTCACGCGGTCAATCTGCTCCACGGGCGTAAAGAGCTTATCGCCTTTGGCGTACTCCAGATGCAGGTAATCACGCTCGATGCCGCCAACCTCGCGTCGCACAATCTGCTTGAAGAGCGCAATGCCATGCGTGGCATGCACCACATAGTCGCCCGGCTTGAAGGGAAAGGTGAGGCTCGTCGGGTCGACGGGATGGCTTCCGGTGCGGCGGGTGCCGCCGTAGGCACTGGCACCGATGCCGACGTGGCCCCCAGCGCGCCGTCCTGCCTGTCGTCCACGTCGAACCGCACCCGTTGACGCGGCGGGCGCCAGACTGAGAAGTGCGAGCTTGGCGGCGGGGATGAGGATGGATGCGGGGATGTCAGCGTCGGTGACGTGGAGGATGGAGGGCGACGAGAGGAGGGCGGGGCGGGAGGAGGCGCCCTCCTGGGGCGGCGAGGGGCGGGAGGAGGCGCCCTGAGGCAGTGGGACGAGGGTGGGTGGGCCCTCCCGGGACGGCAGAGAAGCGACCTGAGTGTGCACAGAATCGAAGGACACGTGCGCGTCACTCAACACCAGCTCAATGCTCTCGCGCGCGCGGCGGTCAGGCACGCCGAGATAAGCCTCGTAGCCACCCGCAAGAAGGGTCTGTGCCGTCGTGGTCAGACGCTCGTCGGTCGTAAAGACATCGGGATGCTTGACCTCAAGACGTGCGTCGAGACTGGCTCCCCCGCTGATCAAGGACAACAGGGTCAGGCGTTGTTGAGCTCCAAAGTCCAAGTCCGCGGGGACCGCATACAAACCCGCAGGACTTGTCTTTGACGCAATCGCCGAAGCCGTGATCTCTTCGTAAGAACGCGTCGTATCGTCAAACAACGAACGCGGCTCGATAAGGACGACGAGCGCCTCGGGATGCAGCCAGGCGAGTGGGGTGACGGGGCCGTTGTCGTTACCGCAGCCGACGTTGCCGTTGGGGGCAGCCTTGTTGTTG
>JAIRXA010000073.1 GCA_031268525.1 Coriobacteriales bacterium
CTGGTATAGTTGTAGGGTAAACCTCAGAGATGAAAGGAGAGAAGGCAGACCTTTCAAGTACATTTATTTCTGAGGCAACGAATGGTATTTCAAGTACTTTTTATTTTGAGGCAATACGCGGTCAACCGTACGCTGGAAGCGTTTAGCGACGAGTTGTATGCAAAGACGAAGAGGGAATACGACGACCGGCAGACCGCAGGGCTGTCCATCATCGAGGCGGCGACAGGCGACCCAGTCGTCTCAATGGACATTGACATCAAGCCTGTCAGCGGAAGCAGGCTCTACTATTTTGGCGAGATCGGGATCAGGGGGTTTTGCCGACTGAGATCCTCGCCAACAAGATATCGGTCCTATCAGAAAGGTATGTCTTTCGCAGGGCAAAGGATTTGATCGATGTCTATGCGCTCGCACATTGTGTGCGTGTGACAACGCCAGAGATATATGGCGTCCTGGAAATGAAGAGTCGTGAGGTTGGGGCCTTTTCCGAATTCTTTTCACGTAGACGGGAAGTCGAGCACGCATACGAAATGCTGAGAGGCATTGAGGGCAAGCCGGGCTTTGATGAAGTGTGCGCATATCTGGATAGGTTCCTCTCTCCCTTTGTGCAGAAAGACGAGATTCCAAGGGTCTGGAACACCGGCACGTCAAAGTGGGATGACATCTTGTAGATCACCGAGAGAAGCCATCTATCCTTGATCAGATTCGCGCTGCAAAGGCAGCGCGTTAGACGAAATACTTTTTGCCGCGGCGGTGACAAGTGGAGAAGGGACAAGTGGGGACGAGACAAGTGGGGGCGGTACGTTTTTATCGTCCACGTGTCACACCGCACCAAAACTCCTGCTACCTCATCTCGCGCTGTCACCCTGCATTCGCACCTCTCACAGCTCAACGATCTCAAAGCCCTCGGCATCAAGCTGGGGCGCTCCGGCAGCAATGCGCTTCTGTACCAGGCGTGCGGCAGCGGGAATGGATGCCATGAGGCATATACCCATGAGCACCGAGGCGGCAAGCACCATCATCCAGGCCGGTACAAAGCTGAGGAAACGGTCGAAGAGTATGCCGGAGACCACGGCTCCCGCCGCCGCGCCCAAAAGCTCAAAGGCGGTGACGAATCCCGTGACCATGCCGAGGTCCTTCTTACCATATTCCTTGACCACCATAATGGGCGGCGAGACGGTGCCCATGCAGGTGCCAAAGCCAAAGGCCACGGCAGCGATGATGGGACCAAACTCGGTGGCCGGAAAGCAGAGCGCCACGGCTGCGATGATACACGTTACCGTGCCGAGAATCGTGCCGGCCCTCAGGCCAAAGCGGTCGTAGATGGCCCCGAGCGATATCTTGGCAACGATAACCACCCCCAGGTAGAGCGACCAGACGTAGCCTGCCCAGAGGGTGCTATGGCCGCCGGTGATAATCTCCTGCCCTTCCAGGGTAACCGAGGTCATATTGGTGATGGAGTTGGTGATGACCGCGCCGTTGACGACACCCATGGCCACAAAGCCCAGGATGAGGATCCAGAAGCCGGGGCTCTTGCGCAGTACCCGCCAGCCAACAGAGACCGTCACCGGCGTGTCGCTGGACTTATCCGCCTTGGCAAGCTCCTGGACACCGGAGCCGTAGGGTTTCAGCCCTCTGTCTGCCGGGCGGTTGTAAAAGGCCATGAGTATGACCGGCAAGGCCGCCACGGCAGCGATGACCGCAAGCAACAGAAAGGCCGGACGCCAATCCCAACTCTCGATGATGTTGCTCGTGATGGGTGAGAGGATGACGCCGCCCACGCCGGAACCGCTGAGCGCAATCGACACGGCCAGCCCGCGCCGCAAGGTGAACCAGTTGGCGGTGACGACGCTCGCAAGCAGCCGCGTGCCTGCCACAACTACCATGCCGGCGATGACGCAGAGCGTATAGAACTGCCACAGCTCCGTGATAAAGGAGAAAAGCAGCAGCACTATCGAAGTGGTGATGACGGTAAAGGCGCCGAGGATACGCGAGGATACCCGGTCAACCAGGGCGCCAAAGGCCAGGGAGGCAAAGATGGCCACAACCGTACAAAGCGATACCCCGGTGTTGAAGGCGGCCATGTTGATGCCCAGGTCCTCGACGATATGGGACTGGAACAGCGGGATGCAGTTGACGAAGATGGTGTAGCACGTTGCCATGAGCAAAAAGCCGCCCGCCACGACCCACCAGCCGTAGAAGAGCCTCCCTCGGCCTTGTGTGGCACTCACGTGTCCGCTCACGTGTGCCAACTCCTGTGCCGATGTCGGCTCCGATGTCGACTCCCGTAATGGTGCCGATGTCGACTCCGATGCCGACTCCGATGTCGACTCCGTCGCTGGCCTCATGTCATCTGTCATGGTCATCCCTCCAGGTATCCCTCAAGTTGGTCCAAGTGGGCCATCAGCTGTATATAGAAACCCACCCCCCGCTTAAAGCTCTCCACGTCCAGACTTTCATCCTTTCCATGGATGCTGGCACGCTGGTCCCCCTTGAAGAGGAATCCGGCAAACCGATAGGTGTGCGGGCAGATTGTGGCAAAGTGACGGGCGTCGGTGCAGCTGCTCTGCACGTAGGGGGCAATGCCTGCCTGAGGGTACACGCTGTGCGTGACGCGCCGCACATAGCAAAAGACCTCGTCGTCAAAGGGCGAGACAGGAGAGGGGTCGATGGGGTTTTCAAGGGTAAAGTCCACCATATCTCCGGCGACGCCGACCTTGGCAAAAGAGCCCTTGAGGCGCTCGAGCGCTGCGTCCACGTTTTCATGGGGGTCTATGCGCACGTTGACCGTTACCCCTGCTGTTTTAGGGATGACATTGGCGGCCCTGCTCCCCTCCAGCTCGGTTATCGCGTAGGTGGTACGCACCATGGCCGCTGTCTCGGCATTGCCCTTCATGATGGCCAGTACGAGTGGCCGGGTGAGCCAGAGGTTGGCAAAGACAAGCTTGAGGCCGAGACTGCCGTGCGCTGCCAGCTCCTTGAGGGTCTCCTCGATGGGCTTGGACAGGCGGGCAGGAGCAGGAGATTTGAGCATCGTATCCAGTGCGGCCACCAGCCGGGCGGGAGCGTCGGTCAATGCGGGGGTTGCGGCATGGCCGCCCTCAGACTCAACCGTGCATCGGGCGGCAAAGATTCCCTTCTCGGCAACCCCAATGGCCGCAAAGTCGCAGGAGACACCCAAGGGTGCATTGTCAACGACCGCCCCACCCTCATCGAGCACAAAAAGCGGCGTTATGCCGCGCGAGGAAAAGTAGTCTGCCATCAGCTTTCCGGTGGGCCCTGAATCCTCCTCACAGTTTGAGGAGACGAGGTAGACACTGCGTGGCGGGGTGTAGCCCTGGGCAAGTAGGTACTCGACGGCCTCAAGGAGTCCGGCGAGGATGCACTTGGTGTCCACCGCCCCGCGGGCGTAAATGCGTCCGTCAACTATCTCGGCGGCAAAGGGGTCGTGCGTCCATTCCTCGGGCTTGGCAAACACAACATCGTGGTGCGCCATGAGGACAACCGGAGCAGCCTCCGCATTGCGCCCGCGCCAATGGAGCAGCAGGCCATAGTCATTGATGACCGTAAGTTCCAAAGCGGCAAAGACCTGGGGATAGAGGGTCTTGAGCTTGGGGATGAACCCGTCAAAGGCGCTGTGGTCTGCCGTGGGGTCTTCGGCCGCCCAGACGGTCTTGCTCTGAAGCAGGGCGCAAAACCGCTCAACCGAGCGGTCAGTGCCCGCCACCTCTGCGGCGAGTGGCGGTAGCGGGTTGGCAACTTCTGCAGGCCGCAGCCGCAAGGCATTGACCAGCAACACTGCTGCCAACACAACAAGGAGGGCAAGCACAATGAGTATGATAAGCAGGGTCATGTTCGTGTCCTCAATTCATATTCTCTACGATGTTTTGCGGCCCTCTGCCGTCCTGGGCCATACGAGCGCAGAAACTGAGGTAGAGCACTGCAGCCTATGACTCAGGTCAAGCGTTACTATACTATCAAAATCAGCCGTGTCTAGAGACCCCCTGTCAAGGATGCCTTTTTCAGTGGTTTCGAAACGTCCCCCTGTCTACTCGGTAGGTTGAATTATGCTCTTTTCAGAAATAGGTAGGGAAAACCCAAAAGTCCTCTTTGTTTGGACTTTGTTTGGACTCGGCATTGCCTATAATGTTGGCGAAGGGTTTTGAGTACGAATTACTCCAAGGATTGCAAGCTCTGAGCACCGAAAACGAGATGGAGGCACGAGCCGTTATGAAGAGCGAGCGGGTCGCCGCCCGAGCCGTGACACTTCGCCGTCTTCAGGAATCAGAACCTGGTTTACAGCTTTTGCGCAAAGAGACCTTGCCAGCCGTGGCTGCCGTGCTCAACGAACATCTGGGTGGCCAACAACGCGTCAGAACGGCCGCCGAGTTTCTCGAGTCGCTGGAAGGAGACCTCCCTGCACTGCGTGACCACGGTTTCGACCTTCCACGCAGCGCTCAGGAATACCTTGCCGACTGGGTTTCGGCCAGACTCATCATCCGCCGCCCCGGCGAGGGACGAGAGGAGACCGTAGAGCTTTCACCCTCCGCTCTGGCTGCCATCCGTTTTGTCTCAGACATCGAAGCGCCGCGTTCAAGCGTCACTTCCTCGCGGCTGACCAATGTTGCAGATCTTCTCTCCAGCCTTGCCCGTGACACCAATCCTGACCCCACCGCCTATGTCGAGGCGCTCATGCGGGAAAAGGAGCGCATCGAACGGGCGGTAGCCGAGGTCGATGCCGGGCGTTGGCAGCCGATAAGCGACTCGGAAGCGCTGGAGCGCTTGGCTGAGATCGTGCATCTCGCGAGTGAGGTTCCGGGGGATTTCGCCCGGGTCAGCGAGGACATCGAGAGCTTGAACAAAAACCTTCGCGAGCAGATCATCCAGCAGGCGGGAGGCCGTGGCGATATTCTCGATCAGATCTTTGCCGGCGTTGACGACATCGAGGATTCGGAAGCGGGACGCTCGTTCAACGCGTTTTACTATCTGGTGCTTGATCCTGAACAGGCAAATGCCTTTGATGAAGCGGTCGATGCGATTCTTTCGAGAGAGTTTGCTCTTGCGCTATCGGACAGTGAGTCCATCGGTCTCAGGCGCTGGCTGTCAGTGCTCCAGGCAGAAAGCAGTCAGGTGCGCGGTGTCATGACGGGGCTCGCACGTAACCTGCGGCGTTTTGTCGAGTCGCACGCGTTTAAGGAGCATCGCAGACTTGCCGACGCTCTGGCTGAGGCAAAACAGGTGGTGTTGGAGGCTTCGCGTCACGTTCGGCCTCAGGCCCCAAGCAGATATGAGCTTCCTGCCAGTTCCGTCTCGATATTCTCGCTGAGCTCATGGAGTCTGTACAACCCTTCGGAGACGCGCGTGGAGCGCCCCATCAAAACTCTCGACGAGCAGCCGCTCGATTTGGAGGAACTGCGAAAGCGGGTGCGACTGAGTGAAATCGACTTCGATGAGCTGCGCCGGGCAGTATCGCAGGTACTCGACGATCGGGCGAGCGCTTCGATAGCAGAGATTCTCGAGCAACATCCGGCAACTCAGGGCCTGGCTTCGGTCATCGGGCTGATGGTCCTCGCCGATGCTGTCGGTATGCGTTCTCCCGAAAGCGAGAGCCTGTCCTGGCGCGCTGCAGATGGTCAGGCCCGAGTCGTACAGGCCGCCCGCCACATTTTCTACGAGGTGCCGGACGATTGGAGATCGGCGTGAACGAGGAGTCCATTGATATGAGCAAGACTGTTGTAGAGGCACACGGTGAGTTTGTGGAGATGGACGAGACTGTCGTGGGAACGGACAGTGACGTCGCAGGGACGGACGGGGCTGTCGTGGGGACGGACGGTGACGTCGCAGGGACACTCGGTGATTTTGTGGGGAGACCCGGTGACGCCATGGAGACAGGCGACTTTCGTTTCGAGGGCCTTACTCCCTCGGACTGCGGGAGATTGCCTGAGGCCACTCGTAAGGTGCTGGTGCAGCTGCTCAGAGGGCCCTATGTCTCCCAAGAGCGCCACTCCAAAAACTGGGCAACGCT
>JAIRXA010000102.1 GCA_031268525.1 Coriobacteriales bacterium
CCCAACAGGGTCAAGCGTCAGTTGGCGGCCAACATCGTGGCCGCCTATTACGACGAGGCAGCCGCCGTCGATGCCGAGGCGGCTTTTGACCGCGTCTTCAAGGCCCATGAGGCGCCCGAAGACATACCCGAGGTCGCTCTGGCGGCCGCCGAGCCGGATGCGGAGGGCGCCTGCTATGTGCCGGCAGTCCTGCTTGAGCTCGGCTTTGCCGCCAGCGCGGGTGAGGCCCGGCGCCTGATCGACGGCGGCGGGGTAAAACTCGACGGCGAGCCTCTGGCTGCCAAAGAGTACAGGGTGGCAGCCGAACGGCTACCCGGCACGCTTGTCTCCGTCGGCAAGCGCAAGTTTGCCCGCATCAAGCCCTGAAGAAAGACGCAAGACGTTTTTGCGCTCCCTGATGTCGGTAAGCTGTCTGCAGGAAAGATAGTTCGGGTCTTCTGACGTCTGCAGGAAAGATGTTCCGGGTCCCCTGGCCCCTGCAAGAAAGATATTCCGGGTCCTCTGACCCCATGAGAAAGGATACGCCATGCTCTTTGCCAACATCGACTATCTGACGCCAGACTTTGAGATCGCCCACGGTTTCATCGGCACAGAAGGCTCACGTATCATCTATGTGGGCGCCTGCGATCCGGTTGGCACACCAGCCTTCCTCACGACTGATTTTGGCGAGCGCTACGACGGGAGCGGTAAGCTCCTGCTGCCGGGCCTGTACAACACCCATACCCACGCGCCGATGACGCTTCTGCGTGGCTACGGCGAGAACCTGGTGCTTCAGGATTGGCTATACAAGCGCATCTTCCCCTTTGAGGCGAAGATCACCGACGGGTATGCCCAGCCAGCGACCCTGCTGGCGATCGCTGAGATGCTGCGTTTTGGCACCGTGAGTTTCACCGACATGTACTACAACAACGGGGCGCGCATCGCCGCGATACAGACCAGCGGAATCAAGTGCAATCTCTGTGGAGGAGTCATGGTCTTCGATCAGGAGAAGCGTCTTGAGGATATGCCCGACTACGAGATGAACAAGGCACTGGTGCGAGATTATCACGGTGCCTTTGATGGTCGTCTGCGTATCGATCTCAACATCCACTCCGAGTATATCTCCAACCCCTATGTTGTTCGCTCGATCGGCGAGCTTGCCCTTGATATGGGCGTGAACACCCACACCCATATCAGTGAAACGAAGCTGGAACACGAGGAATGCAAGCAGCGTCGCGGCGGTCTGACACCTGTCGCCTATTTTGACTCGCTTGACTTCTTTGTGGCTCCCTGTACTGCCGCGCACTGCGTGTGGACCGAAGCGGGCGATTGGGAGATCATGGCGGCGCGTGGGGTGACCGCCGTGGCCAACCCGGCTTCCAACATGAAGCTGGCCAGCGGCTTTGCGCCCGTGCCCGAGATGCTCGC
Organism: Coriobacteriales bacterium; assembly: GCA_031268525.1. Lineage (GTDB taxonomy): Bacteria > Actinomycetota > Coriobacteriia > Coriobacteriales > UBA8131 > JAIRXA01. The sequence continues at coordinate 1,408 of JAIRXA010000102.1, forward strand.
GGCCGGCGTGAACATCGGTCTGGGCACCGATGGCATGGCCTCGAACAACAACCACAATCTGCTCAAGGAGCTCTATCTGCTGGGGCTGATCTCCAAGGGTGCGACCGGCGATCCCACGGTGGTCACGCCTGCTCAGGCGCTGGCTACGGCGACCGTCAATGGCGCACGTTCGCAGGGGCGTGCGGACGGTGGGCGTATCGCCGAGGGTTGCGCGGCCGATGTCGCAGTGCTCGACGTGAATACGCCCTGGATGACGCCCGTGCACGATCAGCTCAGCAATCTGATCTTTGCTGCTCAGGGCTCCGACGTCGTGCTGACAATGGTCGATGGCGTGGTACTCTACCGCGATGGCTCGTGGCCTACGATCGATGTGGAGAAGGCTCTCGCCGAGACTCAGGCTGCCGCCGACACCATCGTTGCCTCTTTGTGACCGTTGGCCCCCCCTGCCATGACTCGCGTCCCGCCGCGTCCCAACTCGTCTCGTCCCGACGTGCCGTGCCCCATTTCGACGCGTCCTGTACTGGCGTCCGTCCCGTCTCATGGCAACTCGCCTCGTCCTCGCGTCCTCGTTGCCATGAGTGGTGGCGTTGACAGCAGTGTTGCCGCTCACCTGCTCATCGAGGCCGGCTATGACTGCACGGGTGCGACCATGCGTCTCATCGACGACGATCTGGCAGGCCAGGCGGGTGAGCGTGCGCCGGAGAGCGGCTGCTGCTCGCTGGCTGACGTAGAGGACGCGCGCGCGGTCTGTGCCCGGCTTGGCATCCCGCATTACACCCTGAACTTTGCCGCCGAATTCACGCGTCGTGTCATCGAGCCCTTCGTCTCGGCCTACCAGCGGGGCGAGACTCCCAATCCCTGTATCGACTGTAACCGTTTTCTGAAATTTGAGCATCTGCTGGCGCGTGCCCTGACTTTAGGCTATGACTATATTGCCACCGGTCATTACGCGCGCATCCGTCGGGGGGCGCAGGGGCGTCAGGAGCCGCAGGAGCGCCAAGAGTCGCCGGGACGCCAGGAGGAGAAGTATCACCTCCTGCGAGGGGTGGATTCCAACAAGGATCAAAGCTACGTGCTCTATGCCCTCACGCAGGCACAGCTGGCGCATACCTTGCTGCCGCTCGGGGATCTTACGAAGGCGGAGGTTCGCTCCATTGCCACCCGTTTGGGCTTACAGACGGCCGAGAAGCCAGAAAGCCAGGACATCTGCTTCGTTTCCGAAGGGGACTACCGTTCCTTTATCGGTCGCTTTACCAAACAGGCGGCCTGCCCCGGGCCCATCGTCGACAACGTAGGCCAGCGCATCGGCATGCATCAGGGGCTTGCAGCCTATACTGTCGGACAGCGCAAGGGCCTCGGCGTTGCAATGGGTCATCCACTCTATGTTCAGCGTATCGACGTGGCAAACAACACACTGGTAGTTGGTGGGGCGGAGGGGCTGTATGCCCAAGGGGCCTGTATCCGCGATATGAATATGATAGTATACGAGCATATCGACGAGCCCTTGCGAGTCACCGCAAAGCATCGTTATCGTGGTTTGGAGCAGGCGGCTCAGCTGAGCCTGCTTGTAGGAGGGCGGGCCGAAGTGCTCTTTGACGAGCTCCAGAAAGCCATCACGCCTGGTCAAGCCCTTGTGTGCTATCAAGGTGACGAAGTGGTCGGCGGCGGCGTGATCACGACAACTACCCTATTCGGCTGTCGGTTATTTCAGCGAGCGCCTGACTGTTCTTCCGGTGCTTTTTGAGGACTCGTCGTTCAGGTAAGGCTGCTCCCTACGAAGATGAGTCGACCTCACGAATAAGCTGCATCATGCTCTTATAGGAACCGACACCCAATTTCTCATAGATATTATGGATATGATTGCGGGTTGTACCGACGCTTATGACAAGCGTCGCGGCAATCTCATCGGCACGCTTTCCTCTGGCCAACAAAAGGAAGACCTCTTCTTCACGGGCAGAGAGAGCATACTGTTCGGCGATGCACAAGAATGCCGCATTCTCATCGAACTGTGTGTGCGAGGGTGGGATACCGGTATTCTCAAGGGACGACCAGGTCTTTGAGAGCAGCAGTTCAAAGAGTAAGCCGACTGCAAAGAACATGAGAGCGAAGAGAACCAGGGTGACCTCATAAAACCAGGTGTTGTCGGCGCTTACCAGAGGAAAAAGAAGGGTGGAGAGGAAACTGCCGAGCATGTTCCCGATACCTTCAGCCATAAAGAGCAGGAGTATGGTTGGCACGAAAGGCACACGAATCAGGCGATTTGCGACTGTTGCCATCATCATCGCGCAAAGGGTGAACCATGCGTAGCCAGTAAAGATCACAATCGTAGGGAATAAGGTCCAGTTACCTGCGCTGAAAGGCAACAGGAGAAAGCCAATAAGTATGATAGGCAAGGCGATCTTATAGACATTGCGTAGGCTCTTTGTCGGATCACGCCCAACGATAAGGATGATGATAATTGCAGAGGTCAGAGTGATCAGGAAGGACAGCATCTTGACGAGAAAGCTATTGTTTTGGACGGAAGAGTGGACGATGAACTGGATATAGCCATACACGGTAGAACTGATAATGACAACTGTGAAGGCAAGCGCATTCATGCGAAGCGATATTTGAGCTTCCTCAGGTTTGGGCACAAGTCCGCATGAGGAAGAATCGATCGGTGCGCCTCTCAGAAGGCAGTACAGGGAACAGGCAGGTAGCAGAAGATAGACCACACCTTCGCCGAGGCGGGAGAGCATGGCCAGAAGGGTAACACCGTAATACCCCATGACTCCGATGAAAAACGCTCCCATGATGATGAGACACGCAGACTTTTGGGCGAGACCCCCCAACTTCAGTATCCAGGGTATGAGCAAAAGGGTAAAGCCGACGCTTTCCAGGCAGCCACCTATGATGAGCAGAGCAGGATTATCCATCCCATCAGAGACGATACCGAACAGGAAATAGCTGATAAATATACCCATCGGGAAAACTGAGACAGAAAGAACCCGATACAGTGGAAGGCGGCATAGATTTACCAGGCGCTTGCGTAGAAGGTAAGCACTCAGCAAAGCGATAATCATGGCAAGACGGGTGAAGTAGTTGACATTCTGGAAGACGACGAAAGCCGCTTTGTTCCCCAAGGCTATCGAAGAGAAACTTGCCTCCAGGAAGATCATCAGCCAGATGATCCACAGCACCGCGAACCCAAAGTAGGCCGACAGTGGAATCCGCGCGAGATTATGTCTGATCTCAGAAAATCCCACTGCGTGCACTATCGATCGATGGGCCATGGAATCCTATCCATTCCTTGCTAGGCTCTGTTCTTTCGATTGTACTCTATCGAAGACAAAGTAGGACGTACTGCTGTCCTCACGCCCTACTTTGCCGAATAGTTGTCGAATAATCTCCCAAGGTCTATTCTCCCTGGCTCCTTGCCTGCCCAAGTGCATCGTCCGTAGCTTCTGCGATGCCGGTGCTGGTGAGGGTGGCGCCAGATATCGCGTCAATCTGGGCAGATTGTGCTTCGAGGATACGGTTGGCAAAGCTTCCATCTTGGATGGCCTCCCAGCCGCCAACGCCTTGGGTTTCACCCGGGCCTGTAATCTCAACTGCGGTTATGGTGAGAGAATCGACTGTTACCGTTACCGTGATCGGGCCCATTCCACGGCTGGTGCCCGTATAGGTGCCTGGAATATAGATGTCGACTGTCTCTTGCGGTGCGCTGCAGGCCAGCATGCCCACTGCCAAAGATGCGAGCACCAGAAGGGTTATCAGCATCAAAGAGATCTTCTTCATATGCAACCTTTCCCAAAGGGCGTTTTCTTTCTGTTGCCTCAAGAACTCGGGCAGGACTTCAGAACTCGGAGAGGACTTCATGAGGATTCGTTGGCAAGGATTCCCTCGTAGGCCATGTATCCGCCGGTGTAGGAGCCGCCGGCTCCACCGAACATGCCCATATCATTGAACAGCCAGCCGCCAAATCCCCCCGCAGTCTGAAAGCCCGCGTAGAGCCCTGGAATGACCTCTGCCTCTTCAGTGAGCACCTGCATGCTTGCATTGACGAGCAGGCCTGCTCCCGTGCCCTGCACGGCCGCGCCTGTCTTCGCCCCATAAAAGGGCGGATTCTTGATGGGGATAAGCCAGGTATCGCGATATCCCCAGAGTTCTTCCGCTTCGCCCGATTCGCAGGCCGCGTTCCATTCGTCTACGCATTTTTTGACGATAGCCACCTCAACTTCAAGTTGAGAGGCAAGTTCCTCGAGCGTATCGGCTTTTTTGATGTAGCCACCGTCCAAACCACGTTGAAGTCCCTCTCGCCAATCAGAATCGTTTACTGCCTTGGAAAGACCAGACTGGCTTTCAGATAACTGTTTGCCGCCAGGCTCATACAGCGAGCGAGCACCAGACTCATTGAAGTTGGTGACATGTTCTTCGAAATCACTGTCGAATACGACGATTCGGCGGTTGCCGAAGGTCGACATATCCTGCATGCAGGTGTATTTTTCGGTATTACCGATTTCGATCATGTCGGGGGTGTCGGTTGTGAAGTAATGCAGGCGCTCACCTCGTGCGTTGAAACCCAACCAGGGTTGACGACAGAGAGCCTCTCCGCCATCGAACATCGAGCGGTACATACTGACTGCGTCTGCTGGCGGTTCGATGCCGCCGTCGCGGACCGAGAAGGCATCGCGACCGGCGATGCCTGCGCCGAGGCCGAGCCCCATGCGGATGCACTCGCCGGTGGTGGTCGGCATGACCGTGGCGGTTGCCGCACCTACTCCACACACGGGGACGTAGCGCTTCAGCAGGTCTCGATTGGCACCGATGCCACCCGCTGTGAGTACGATAGCCGTACTGCCTTTGTAGTAGGTGTCTGCGCCTGTCGCATTGTCGACCGCAAGGACTCCAAGGACTCGCCCGTTTTCGACAACGAGAGACTTTGCAGGCGTGAGATAGGCGATCTCGACACCCGCCGCCTCCGCGGCGTCTTTGAGGCCATTGCAGATAGGTTGTTGGGTTGTACCGAGGGATGCAGCGTATTCCCGAGGAACGATAAGGCCACTGCTGGCAGCGCCGTCTCCATAGAATTGCCATAGGTAATCCACGAGGTCAATCCCGGCATCGAGTGCCGCTTCGACAGCCTTCGGCCCTGCCTTCAACATGGCATCACAGAGATCATAGTCGACGGAGTATTCATAATGCTCCAGATTCTGTCTGAGAGTCTGCTCATGGGAATAGGGTGTGCCATACATACCCCAATCACCCCAGAGTCTTGGAACTCCGCCGTATACGACCCACAGCATAGCTTCGCCCGTTGACCCACCGATCATATCGGCTTTCTCGAGGAGTACCACGGATTTTCCTGCTTTTGCCAAACAGAGTGCGGCCATCAGCCCACCTCCTCCTCCTCCGACCACTACGATATCCGCCTCTTTATCCCAGGCTGCGGGCGGCTCAACGGGCGGGATGGGAGCGGTGGCTGGGGTGTCGACCCATCCATCTGCATAACGCTCGACATCTGCATTGGTACTGACGCCAGGTGCTCCTTCTGTTGTGGAGCTTTCTCCTTCCGAGGGGTTTGCGCAGGCAACAAGTGATCCGGCCCCCAGGGCACCTGCACCTGCAAGTGCGGCGCCTTTCAGGAAATTCCTTCGTGAGATGTGCGCGGTTTCAGGCGTTGCCTCATCATATTCATCCTGCATGATCTTCCTCCTTTGTTGCATGATCTTCCTCCTTTGTTACCCGGTCCATTCCTCATGGTTTCTGTGCGGGTCGCCCCCTTCTTGAAGGGCAGGAATACATAATGGAAGACCCAAAAGGGAAGCACTCTATCGAATCAATCTATTCTTCGTTGTACTCTCTATCAAAATGGTAGATTTTCACCGGTCAGTGTCTCTGCCGTTATGATGCTCATGAAGCCTTATGACAAACTCAGATTTTGCCTTATCGTCGCGTTGAGAATAGTCAGTCAGCGCATAAAAAGCAGGTCTATCGCCTGCTCCCATCGTTTGCCGTCATTGGCAACAGGTCATGCCCTCGGATGGGCTTTGCGATGCGCCTCTTTGAGGTGGCCGATGGACAGGTGTGTGTATATCTGGGTTGTTGAAAGGCTGGCGTGTCCGAGAAGTTCCTGAACAGAGCGCAAATCCGCCCCTTCCGACAACAGGTCGGTGGCGAAGCTGTGGCGCATGGCGTGAGGTGATAGCGAACTGTCCAATCCAACAGCCCGTATACAGGCCTTGAAGGTCTTACGCAGCGTGTCGGCGCTCATTGCCTGACCACGTGTTGAGAGGAACAGTGCGCTGGACGCCTGCGTACTGGACGCCTGCGTACTGTTGCGCGCCAGTTCGGGACGGGCGTGTGTGAGGTAGTCCTGCAAGGTGCGCAGTGCCAGACGATGGAGGGGGATGATGCGTTGTTTGGAGCCCTTGCCCATCACGCGTATTTGACCCTGATCGAAGTCAATGTCGCCAAGCGTCAGACCAGCCACCTCCGAGATGCGAGCCCCGCTTGCATAGAGCAGTTCGAGGAAGGCCTGATCGCGCAGTCCCGTAGGGGTCGTGGTGTCGCTGCTGGACAGCAGGTGTTGCAAATCGCTGCCGCCGAGGACTGCGGGAAGAGTCTTTGATTGTCTGGGCCCTGAGACCACGCTGAGGGGGTTGGATGCGATGTCTCCGGATTCTACAAGCCAGTCATAAAAGGAGCGTAGGGCGGAAAGGCGTCGGTTGATGGTCGTGCGTGCGTAGGATGCCTGACTGAGTTCAGCGAGAAAGTGTCGCATGGTGCGATGGTCGATGTTCTCAACGTCAAGTCCCTGACGTATCAGCCAGGCGGAGAAGCTTGCGAGATCGCCGGCATAGGCGCGAATGGTGTGGGGCGAGAGATTGCGCTCAACGCGGAGGCTTTTAAGGAAGCGGTCGATCAGGGTGTCCATCGTCTGCTGCATTGCTTCAGGGTAGCGTATACGAGGGCAGGAAGGACAGGGCAGCATTCTCTGCGCGGTAGCGTGCGATGGCGTTTTGGGCTCGCTGGGAAAAGGCCGCGTAGCGCTCCCGTTTTCCTTTGATGGGCGGGTCGAGAGGTGCCATGATGCCATAGTTGACATGCATCGGCTGGTAGCCCTGTGTTTCGGGGTCCGTTGCGTAAAAGAGAAGGGAACCCAGAGTGCTTTCCACGGGCAGGAGTGGCGGCCGCAGACCCAAAAGCTCGGCCCAGGTCGCCAGTGCGGCATACAGTCCACTGCCGATTGCCTCGCAATAACCCTCAGTGCCGGTGATCTGTCCGGCAAAACGCAGGCTTGCTCGGGATGGCGAACGCAGGCTTGTCTGGCTGGGTGTACCCGGCGTTGGCCGTCTTGGCGAACGCAGGCTTGTCTGGTTTTGCGGACGCAGGCTTGCTTGGTCTGCCACAGGTAGACCTGTCTGCTCTGCTGTCTTGAGCGAGCGATCCTGAAGCGCCAGATCGCGCGTAAGGAGACGGGGAGCGTCAATGAAGGTATTACGATGCATGACGCCAAAGCGACTGAACTGCACCTGTTCAAGCCCTGGGATGAGGCGGAAGACACGTTGTTGTTCGCCGAAGGTCAAGTTGGTCTGAAAGCCAACCAGATTGTAGGCGCTGCGAGCGCGGTTTTCTGCGCGCAGTTGCACGACCGCCCATGGGCGCTGACCGGTGCGTGGGTCGCGCAGGCCCACAGGTTTGAGCGCTCCATGTCGCAGGGTGTCCAGTCCCGTACGCGCCACTTCTTCGATGGGCTGGCAGGCCGAGAAGAGCTCGTCGGTCTCAAAGGAACGCTTGACGACCATCTGCGCCGCTGTAAGCTCGGAGACGAAATGTTCGTACTGCGCGCGATCCATCGCCGCGTTGAGATAATCGGCGCCGCCCCTGTCATAGCGCGACTGGGCAAAAAGACGCTCAAAATCCAGAGTCGTCGCCTCGACGATGGGCGCTGCCGCGTCGAAGAAAGACAGGTGTTGGCTGCCGAGCAATGTGGTCAAGGCCGCCTCGAGACTCGGCGAGGTCAAGGGGCCGGTCGCTATGATCAGAGGGCCGTTGGAGATGCTGGTGTCATCGAGCGCGCTGATCTCCTCGCGAACGACCTCGATCAGGGGATGTGCCGTAAGGTGCCGGGTAACTTCGGCGGCAAAGGCTTCGCGGTCGACCGCGAGGGCCCCGCCAGCCTCGACCCGCGTTTTCAGCGCGCAGGACAACAGGAAGGAACCAAGACAGGCGAGTTCCTGCTTGAGAGTGCCTGCGGCGGTACTCGTATCCATGCTTTTCAGAGAGTTAGAACAGACCAGTTCTGCCAATGAGGCACTGCGATGGACCGCGGTCGTTTGCGAAGGGCGCATCTCGATCAGGCGCACGGCGACTCCGCGTTCGGCGAGCTGCCAGGCAGCTTCCGACCCAGCGAGTCCGCCACCTATGATCGTTACCGTTCTCATCGGGTCGTGCTCTCCCTGTTCGTTTGGCTTGTGTATCTCATCAAAAACCAGTCGGAGCGTAGCGCCCATCCCGCAGACGCACGACAGCTCCGGCAAGCTCCAGAGAACTCAGACAGCGTATCACCTCAACCACATTCTCGCCACAGACGCCGATCAATCGTTCAGGTATGCAGGGCTTCTGAGAAAGTATCGAGAGCAGCGGATCACGCTCAGGTGAGATCTTGTACGGCTCCTCGTATGTCTTTGTAAAGGCGTCATCCCTCTTCTCACTGTCCCTCTCACCGCCTTCGCTCTGCCGGCTGTTACCCTCCCTGCTGTCCCACTCACCGCTTTCGCTCTCCCGATGACCACCCTCCCTGCTGTCCCTCGCGCCGCCTTCGCTCTCTTGGTCGCTCGGCTCTTTCGGTTGTTCGCTTTGTCCAAATATCATGGTAAGTGCATCCTCAAAACCGGCATCGTCAACGATGGG
>JAIRXA010000110.1 GCA_031268525.1 Coriobacteriales bacterium
CCCCTGTCTATACTCCAAAAGGTCCGTCTACCCGTCCACCCTGTCTACCCGTCCACCCTGTCTACCCGTCCACCCTGTCTACCCGTCCACCCTGTCTACTTACCTACGCGGGCGGTCGAAGCCCGCCCCTACACCTTGCGGAACCTACGCGCGACCCTATGGAACACACCGTCCCCTGTTATTGGTGACTATCGATCAGTTGTAAAAGATCCTCACGTGAATTCACATTCAGTTTACGGTAGATATTCTTAACGTGACTGCGTACTGTACTGTCTGATAGGAAGAGCTTCTTGGCTATAAAGGCAGGGCTGTATCCTCGTCCGATAAACAGCATGATTTCACTTTCCCGTGGCGAAAGACCACAAGAAAGTGAAAGTTGTTCGCAACGCCCCTCCAAATTCTCCCCAGGAGCGCTCGAAGTCTCATCTTTTGCAGGTATAAACATTGAGTGCCAGGCCTTGACTCCCGGCGAAAGCACCAGATAGATAAAGTAGAGCGTGGAGAGAACCGGTAATATCTCCTCAAAATAATCTCCAACAAGAGGGAGCTTACTGAAATGCAGGCCGATAAGCGAGATGGCCGCAAACGAGGATAGTCCCAGGCCAAAGATCAAGGCCACGGGAAATTCTTGGGCATTGGCGGCGGCGGTAAAAGAGGCGAGAGCAAGAAGGCCGATGATGCCAAAGAAGACATAGATACCCGGTGCCCCTATGGCCTGCGCAGGGCTGTCTGCCGGAAAGCTGTTAAGGAGTATCAAAAGCCCTACAATGCAGGGCAGAAACACCTGATAGATAAAAGGTAGCAGTGGTTTCTCGGAGCGCCAAAAACAGAGCGGAGCAACTATGAAGGCAGCCGAAACGGCTCCCAAGCTTTCGGCATAGACCAAATCGAAAACCTGTACCTTGCGTACCGCCATAGTCAGAGCGAAGAGCAAAAAACCAATGAACGGCCCGACGATGACAGAAAAAAGACGGCGGAAGACTGAGACGAAAGCTTCCTGCGTCGCAGGTGGATCCCTGGTTTCGTTGGACGAAGGATCGCTCCCCCTTGCTTGCATCGAATCGCGAGAGACTTCTGTATCTGCATAAACGCGCTTATGGCTTCCTCGAGCGAGGGGGCTTACAAACCCCAACACAATCAAGACAAGGAATATCGCCAGCAGTGTGCGAGGCACAACAAACATCAGAGCGGTATTGATTGTTGCGCTGAGCGCAAAAAGGATGCCGAGTCGTAGCAGTGCATCGCGCAGCCCATAAAACGAGAAGAGGTAAGCCCAAGCTATCGTTAAGAAGACGGATCCCAGGCCACATAAAGCGCCTCCGATAAATCCCAGCATCGACGCGTGCGCTGGAGAATAGAGAAACGAATAGAACAGTAAGAGGTAGCCGATGAGGTAGGAAAGCGAAACCAGACTCAAGGCTGTCATGCGTAACTGAACCAGAGAGGATCGTCGAAGTACGGCGATCACCACGCCTGCCCCTGCAATCATCGCACAGGCCAAGGCAGTGTTCGCAAAGAAAGGCATGGTCGTTTCAAAGCCGGGGAGTGCAGAAGAAAACACCATATTGGGAGAATAGAGCGGCAGCGTCGCGAAGAACGCCACAAAGGACATACAGTCCCAAAGTGAAGGTGCCCGCCTATTCATACCGATTTCATCCCAATCAGTCTTTCATCTCCTCTTTCATTTTAGCTCCAAGTAGCACGCATCAGAGGGAAAAGCGCAGTCGTCCTCTGCCTGAATCATGTAATTCCCCAATAATCGTGATGCTCCTTCATCAACAATTACGATTATCTCCAAGTCATTCCTGCCTCTACCATCAAACACGTTCACCAGGCTATCGGTAACTTTTTTGAGAGGCGCCGACAAGGAGGAAGAGAGGAATGAAAATGACAGAGATCAACAGACGTAAATTCCTGATGGGAGCAGGTATTGGCGCATTGGGCCTTGTGGGAGCAAGCGCTTTGGTGGCATGCTCGCCCGATCAAACGAGTGGTGACGACACTCCTGCGGGAACAGACACAGCAGGTGAAGGATCCGCCCCAAATCAGGCATGGCGCACTCCTCCGGCAGAGATTACCAGTTTCGTACAGGAATACGACTTTGATGCCGTATGTATCGGACACGGCTATGCGGGTCTGTGTGCCTGTCGCGAGCTGGCGGAGAGTGGTAAGAGAGTCGCTCTCATCGAAGTACAGCCAGAAGAAACCTATATGGCCATGGGCAACGAGAGCTGTGCGATCAACTCCAAGGTCCTTGATCGTCTGACTGCTTACAATCCTGTGCCGCATGTCGACCCTGCTGAGTATTTTGATAACTGGATGACCATGATCGGCAATCAGGGAAACCCTGCGCTCCTGATGAAATTCTGCCAAAACATGGGCGATGCCTCTGATTGGTATTATGACCGTCTGACTGATGACGATTTTGCCACGCTTACACACACCGGTTGGCCAAGCGCGGGTGAGACCTGGGATCACATTCTGCCCAACATCGGCCCCATCAAGTTTTGGCCGGGCACCTTCTCGTGTTATGGTGAATGCAATCAGACAAAGATACAGGGCTACAATCGCGAGGCGGCAAAAGATGCCGGTGCGGAGTTCTTCTTCGAAACCCGGGGCTACTATGTGATCAAAGAGGGCGATAAGGTCGCTGGCTTGGTTGCCAAGCAGGGCGAGGATTACGTCAAGTTCAACTGTAAAGCCGTGGTTGTCGCCACGGGAGGATTCTCCTATGACAATGAGATGCTCGCAGACCTGATGCCCGACCTCCACAACGCCCTGGTAGGTGACGAGGGCTTCAACAAACCGGCTGAACCGGGAGCCTTCTCGCTCGCAAACCCGAATGCCAATGGTGACGGCGTAAAGATGGCGCACTGGGCTGGCGCTCATCTCGAAACGCTCGCGGTTCCCGGCATGAATGCAAAGCACATCCAGCCACCTGCCGGAATGACCAACTTACCTCAGGCAGTGTGGGTACGCGGCAACGGCAGGCGTTTCTGCAACGAATTCTTCCCGATCGTCGAACAGCGCGGCGTACCGAATGTCTACATGGATCGTGAACCTGTACACTGCGTCTTTGATAACGACTTTACCACCTACCGCTCCTATTATGTGCCTCAGCATGGCGGAATGGAACCCACACCAGGAGCCGTTGAGGGCTTGCGGGCAGACATGGACAAAGCGTACGCCAAATTTCAGGGTACCTGGGTCGAACCGGAACCCGATGAAGACGCCGGAGCGTCCATGGGGCCGATGATGGCTATCGATTACATCGCCGACGATACCCTTGAGGGTCTGGCAGGACAACTTGGACTGACAGGCGAAGCGGTACAGAACTTCGTTGCGCAGATCGAGCGCTACAACCACTATTGCGAGCAAGGCACTGACGAGGAGTTTGGGCGCTACAAAGAAGTCCTGTTCCCCGTTCAGAACGGTCCGTTTTATGCAGCATCCGGAAATCCGGGCCTCGGTGAGTTGATGTGCACCATGGGGGGCATCATCACAGACGCTGAGCAGAACGCTTTGGATAAGGGCTTCAAGCCCATCCCTGGCCTGTATGTATCAGGAAACGACTGTGGTCGTCGCTTTGGAATCGAGTATGTAACACCTACCCCTGGCGTGAGCTTGGGTATAGCCCTCACCCTCGGTCGTGAGTGTGGCAAGTCGGTAGCGAAATTCTTGGACTCAGCTGGCACCAACAGTTAGCACAGAAAGTTTTCAAACACCGCAGAGGGGCAGGATCATTCTGCCCCTCTGCTGTTGTGCTACACTGTTTTATATTCTTCAAGCTCCATGTGAGCAAAGCAGTTCAACCTTTATGGATGAGGAGTTCGCCATGACAGACACCGTTGATTTTGAGAATGCCGTGACCGAAATTAATGAGGGTATCCTTGAGGAAGTTCATTCGATTGAGGACATCGAGGCCGCAACGGATTTCGAGCTCAAGCATACCCCGAACATCGAAGTCGTCGAACTGGCCTCGGGTCAGCTGATCAAGGTAAGCATCGGCCTGAAGGGCATCACGCATCCACAGACCGAGGAGCATCTGATCGAGTGGATTCGTGCCTTCGATGGCACCGAACCACTCGGCACCATTACGTTCGGCCCAAACGAAACTCCCTTCGCTGAGTTTGAGGTCAAGCGCAGCGACTCACAGATCATCGTCCAGGCCTTATGCAATCTGCATGGCCTGTGGGAGGCGCGAGTCTAAATAGCCTGGTCTTCGTCGGAGCCCTCTTCAGGGTCCTCTTCGTCGGAGAAGTAGGCGGACAGCGCCTCGGGCTGTAGGTCCGCGGGTGTGATATCGTAGCCGTATGCCTTTGCAACCGCGTCGGCCTGTGCTCTTCGCAGGTCGGCGCGTTGTGTGTGACCCGCCTTCTCCAAAAGCTCCGCCTCATAATAGATGGAGCGGATCACGTAGCCTCCGAGCTGCTCGTCAAAGTTACCGATTTGCAGCATGGACACCATCGACTCCGGCGCCAGCGAGAAAAACAGGTCGCCCTCGATGTCAACGGCCTCGCCGATGACGCGTTCAAGTTCAGCGGCGGTCTGTTCTGGGTCCTCTTTCATCTGCGTCATTGCGCGCTGCATGACCTGAACCATTTGCAGAATCATACGCATCAGATAATCATTCTGGAACATATTCGCTCCTCCTACCGTTCCCTCCAAAAGCAATGTGATTATACGCAATGCGAAAGACTGGCAAGCGTAGAGAAAAGACGCGAACCGTCCTCGCCGACATCAGATCTTCGATCGATGACCCCTCAGCCGAAGAGATCGTAGGGAATACCCCTGTGACGAAAAGCACGCTCGGTCGCGACGCGCCCCTTGGGGGTTCGCTGGATGAGCCCCTGCTGCAAGAGATAGGGCTCGTAGACATCCTCAACCGTCTCAGCGTCCTCTCCTAAAGCGTTCGCCAGTGTATTCAACCCAACCGGTCGACCCTGAAAGGTCTCGACCAGCACCTCAAGTATCTTATTGTCCATCGAATCAAGGCCCAGTTCATCGACTTCGAAAAATGCCAGAGCCTGAGATGCTACCTCACAGGTGATATCGTTGTCGGCGCGCACCGCGGCAAAATCCCGGACGCGTTTGAGGAGGCGGTTGGCAAGGCGTGGTGTGCCGCGGCTGCGACGCGCAATCTCAAAGGCTCCCTTGCGGTCGATCTCGACGGCCAGAATGTTCGCCGAACGAACAACGATATCATGCAGCTCCTCGGGATTGTAATAATCGAGGCGGAAGGCGATACCAAAACGATCGCGCAGAGGGCCGGTAAGCAGGCCGGTACGGGTCGTTGCGCCAATAAGGGTAAACGGCGGTATCTCCAGGCGGATCGACTGAGCCGCCGGGCCCTTGCCGATAACGATATCGAGCACGAAGTCCTCCATCGCTGGATAGAGAATTTCCTCGATAGCGCGGTTCAACCGGTGTATCTCGTCGATAAAGAGCACATCGCCCGCCTCAAGGTTCGTGAGAATAGCGGCGAGATCGCCCGCGCGCTCGATGGCCGGCCCACTCGTCGCCTTGATGGCGACGCCGAGTTCGTTGGCAACCACCGTAGAAAGCGTCGTCTTACCGAGCCCGGGAGGGCCTGAGAACAGGAGATGATCGAGGGTGTCGTGGCGTTGGCGAGCAGCTTCTATGAGGACAGCGAGATTCTCCTTGACCCGTGTCTGTCCAATGTAGTCTTCGAGTCTCCGAGGGCGAAGAGAGCGGTCGAGGCCGAGATCGTCTTCGGTGAGCTCGGGTGTCAAGCTGGGCGGAATTGCAGGGTCGCTGCCCACCGCCACATCATCGAGACGGTCGAGTGCCTTCGCATCAACAGGCCCCTCTTTGATGTCCTTGGCCTCCCAGAGAGACACGGTTAGCCTCCCAGCCTCTTGAGCGCATGGCGGATGAGTGCGGAAACATCGACGTCAGGGCCTTCATACTCCTGCAGAGCGAGATCGGCCTCCGCGGAAGTGAATCCCATCCCCAGCAATGCCTCCACGGCCTGTGCCGTACCGCGCGATGAGACCTGAGTTGTGGTGGCGGATTCTTCGACCGTGCTCAAAGCACCTCGCAGTTCAAGGATGATACGCTGAGCGGTCTTCTTCCCGATGCCGGGAATGGTCGCTATCCGCATCGCATCCTCATCGTGGATCAGCTGCTGTAAAACGTTTGGAGCAAAGGACGAAAGCGCCGACAGAGCAACCTTGGGACCGACGCCCGAAATGGTGATCAACTTCTCGAAGAGCTGCTGCTCCCGTGTGCTCAAAAACCCATACAGAGCCATACCCTCATCACGCGCAATGAGAGTCGTGAACACCATGAGCTCCGTGCCCAGCTCCCCCAGTGAAGCAAGGGAGAGAGTTGACATGCCGACGCGATACCCTACACCACCAACCTCGATGACGATACCCGTCGCGTCACGTGCGACCAACTCACCTCTGAGCGATGCGATCATACGCCAACCTCCTCAACTGGGCATGACAGATGGCAACCGCCAGAGCGTCGGCCGCGTGATCCGGCGTGGGCGTATGATCCAAACCGAGCATCGCCTTCACCATATACTGGACCTGCTCTTTGGTCGCCGTGCCGGTTCCAACGATAAGCTGCTTGATCTGCGTAGGAGAATACTCCCCTACCTGTATCTGTTGACAGGCGGCGGCAACCAGCGCTGCGCCGCGGGCTTCTCCGGTTGCCAGAGCGCTTTTGGCGTTGCTGCCAAAATAGACTGCCTCGATGCCGAGTTCAACGGGATGGTACCGTCGGATAACCGCGCTGATCTCATCATGGATACGTCGCAGTCGGTCGGCGATCGCCTCATCGGGCGTGGTGGCAACACAACCGTATGCCAGGGCACGACGACGTGAGCCGAGCTGCTCGACAATCCCCCAACCCGTGTGCGCGAGGCCCGGATCGACTCCCATGACAATGAATGCGGAACTACTCATGACAGCAGTATAGCGAACATTTGTTCGTTTGTGAAGAGCTCATTTGGATCGGTGATGAAAAATCTGACGAAAGCCGACCCGAAAGCCGAGCCGCTGTCGCCGCTGTCGAGCAGGCAGGCGGACATCCCCGGACGTATCGTGTGCTGGGTGAGGCGACCAGAATCATACTGCCGCCGAACGAGACGACCAGAGTCGTACTGCCGCCGAACGAGGCACGAGACGCACCGTTCATTCCTTCTCGATGGGAAAACGAACCGTGATCGAATCCCCTTTGACCCGAACGCTTGGAAGATCGCTCAGGCTGAGGTAGTAACGCTCGGCAATCATCTCAAAGGCCTTTTCCATCTCCCGCGAAAAGAGCTCCACGTCCTCAGGCGCGAGTTTCAGGCCGCGAGAATCACGAGTCAGGTCAGTGGTCAGGTCCCCCGCCGCCTTGCGTCCACCCGAGCGAGCAAGATCGTAGAGAGGACGCAGCGGACTTATGAGATGCGACAGGATGCGATGGGCTGTGCGCTCGGAGATCACAAGGCCCATGTGCGCGCAGTTCTCCAAAAGCTCCCCGGCGTCGGCGCTCGTCGCAAGACGCTGACCGATCGGCAGGGTGCGCGCATCGTCACAGAACAACAGGGTCTCGTTACTCACCTGACGACGCCCCTGTTCCAACAAGGTTGCAGCAATCTCAGAGGGCGAACCAAAATAGATTTCTGGCTCGCGTCGATGAGCAAGCGCAAACTCAAGAGAGGCCCGCAACAGGTTATGGGGGCCCTTGACGACGCGTAGGCGCCCCTCTTCATCCTTCTCTATGCGTGGAAAGCTTGACTGGTCGGCCTTCTCGGGTAAAACCGTCGTATCCACCCGGATAAAGAGCGCAGTACCGAGTCCTACTGCCGAAGAGACAACGCGAGCCTCATCGACATTGCTCCTGATGGAAAACAGCGCCATCCCGCGTCCGTGCACGCCCCAGTCGTCCATGACCATCGTCTCAAGTTTTGAGGTCACGCGTGGCTCAAAGACCAGGGAATGGAGATGCGCAGGAATGCCCAGACCGTCGTCGATGACCGTCAGAGTGCGGGCATCGCCCTCCCGTGTGGTGGCGACATAAATCGCATGCGCCTCGGCATCGCGGGCATTGCGGAGCATCTCGACAACGATATCCTCAACGCAGCGGATATCGTGCTTGGCCTGACGGCGTTCGGCTTCCTCGCTCCGAAGGCGCACGAAGCCACTGCCCAGATCCTCCTCAACACGCAGATGAGTTCCGCCTGAAACCTGTTTGATAAAACCTATGAGCTCGGTGTCGCCCATGTTGTCCAACTATCTGATGCTGCTCACTTTGCGTAATCGACAGAACGGCTCTCCCGGATGACCAGCACCTTGATCTGGCCGGGATACTCCATCTCGTCCTCGATGTGCTTGGCGATGTCATGCGCCAGAACCACGGCATCAGAATCGGAAATCACATCCGGCTCAACCATGACACGCACTTCGCGCCCAGCCTGCATGGCGTAGGTCTTTTCGACACCCTTATGGGAGTTCGCGATGGATTCGAGTTTCTCCAGCCGTTTGATATAGCTTTCCAGAGTTTCGCGACGTGCTCCGGGACGGGCGGCGGAAATGGCATCAGCAGCCTGTACGAGAACCGCAATGATGCTTGAAGGCTCCACGTCGTTATGATGAGCTTCAATGGCGTGGACGATCTCGGGGCTCTCGCCAAAACGGCGGGCGAGATCGGCTCCGATGACCGCATGCGAGCCCTCGACCTCATGGTCGATAGCCTTGCCAAGGTCGTGGAGCAACCCGGCGCGCTTGGCAGGCGTCGGATCAAGGCCCAGTTCGGAGGCCATGACGCCTGCCAGATAGGCAACCTCAAGCGAATGGTTGAGGACGTTTTGTCCATAGGAGGTGCGGAACTTCAAGCGCCCAAGCGTCTTGATGAGCTCGGGATGAAGATCGTGGATACCCGTATCAAAGGCCGCCTGATCGCCGGCCTCCTGAACCTGCTGCATGACGAGATCGGTCGCCTTGTTGAACATCTCCTCGATGCGAGCTGGGTGGATGCGCCCGTCGGCAATGAGGTTTTCAAGGGTGATGCGTCCGATTTCGCGACGCACCGGATCGAAGCTTGAAATCACGACGACCTCGGGGGTGTCGTCGATGATCAGGTTGATTCCGGTGATCTGCTCAAAGGTGCGAATGTTACGGCCCTCGCGACCGATGATACGCCCCTTGAGGTCGTCGGAGGGAATGACAACCGAGGACACCGTGTGCTCGGCGGTATGATCCGCGGCGACGCGTTGAATGGCAAGGCTGAGGATCTCACGTGACTTCTTATCCGCCTCGTTGCGAGCCTGTTGCTCGCCCTCACGGATGATGGTCGCCGCCTCATGGGTGATATCATCCCGAACACGGTCGAGGAGCTCCCTGTGGGCCTCATCGGTAGTCAAACGGGCGATACGCTCAAGATCGGACTGTACGCGTGCCGTAGCCGCGTCAAGATCACGCTGCTTCTTCTCAACCTGCCCACTCATAGACGAGAGTTGGTGCTCACGCGTATCGAGAGATTCAACGCGCTTATCAAGGCTCTCCTCGCGCTGCATGAGGCGATTTTCGAGCAACTTGATCTCCTTGCGGCGCTCATTGAGTTCCTTATCGGCTTCAGCCTTGAGGTGATAGGCTTCATCCTTGGCCTCTACGAGGGCTTCGCGTTTCAGGGTTTCAGCGCTCTTTTCTGCGTCTTTCAGGGTGCGTTCTGCGTTGGCGATGGCGTTCTTGGCATTCGAGTTCAAGACAAATCTGGTCAGTACAAAACCCAAGGCACCACCGACAAGCAGAGCGATGACGGCAGCCAGAATTTCCATCATGCTCTCCTTTCTTACCATTGAAGCAGTTAATCTTTATCTCAGTAAGGATGCCCTGCCAAAGAAAAAGCCGGGCATGAGCATCCGGCATGATGATCGAGCCCAGAAAGGGACCTTTGCTTTTTCCGCTATCTGTAATAAAACAACGCGTCCGTGAATACAAGTCGCGCTTGGGGGATCAAAATGCCTGTTTACATGGTATTCCACTCAACGCAAACCGTCAACTTTCCGCGCTTTGCGAAATCGACACTGTGCGCATATCGAGTGTGCGAAGCGCTCGTCGGGCGACTTCGGTGGAGAAACCCCGACTCAGCAGTTTGTGGAAACAGGCACCTCGAGGATCTTTGGCCCGTGACCGAAATCGCTCAACACAGATGAGCGCGCGACTCAGCTCATCGGCCTCATCAAAGAAGGCTTCCGGGTAGCCATCGGCGTGCTCCAGATCGATTCCAAAACGCTTGATTTCTCGCACGATCCGTTGCTGACCCCAGCCCTTGTTTGCCTTGCCGGCAATGTAGAGCTGCGTGAAACGCTCATCATCAACCAAGCCCACCGTCACCGCCCGTGCGACCTCTGCCGTAACGATCGCCCCCGGAAAACCCGCCTGCCGCAAGCGATCTGCCAGCTCCTGCTCAGAACGATCCCGCACAGTGATCAGACGCTCGGTCTTCGCACGTGCCGCCTCAGCGTCCAGTGAAACATGAGCGGTCTGAGGATGGCTTTTCGATTCGGTCTTCGTGCGCGCTGCCTCGACACCGAATGAGGAGACGCCCGCCGATCCTTTACGATTCGAGGGGCGTCCCATCTCCAGTGAAGCGTCGGCCTGCATCAGGCGCTGACCACATCGCCGGTCGCAGACTGCTCTGCTGTGGCCGGAGGACTTGTCGTCAGGCCGATGGCCACGCGTATCCGAGCTTCGATCTCATCGCGCATATCCGGGGTCGAGCGCAGCAGCTCCTTTGCGGCCTCGCGTCCCTGCCCGAGTCGCTCCTCGCCGTAGGTAAACCATGCTCCAGACTTCTTGACGATACCTTCCTCGACGCCGAGGTCGATAATACAACCCTCTTTGGAGATGCCCTCGCCATACATCAGATCAAACTCTGCCTGACGAAAAGGCGGCGCTACCTTATTCTTGACCACTTTGGCACGCACACGGTTACCGATGATATCGGTGCCTTTCTTGATGATATCAACCTTACGGATATCGATGCGGATAGTCGAGAAGAATTTGAGCGCGCGGCCACCGGTTGTCGTCTCGGGACTACCAAACATGACACCGATCTTCTCGCGCAGCTGATTGATGAAAATGCAGGTGGTATTGGATTTTGACAGAGAGCCGGCGAGTTTACGCAGGGCCTGACTCATCAGACGAGCCTGGAGGCCGACATTCGTATCCCCGATCTCACCTTCGATCTCGGCTCGCGGAACCAGAGCTGCCACCGAGTCGATGACGATGGCGTCGATGGCACCAGAGTGCACGAGCATGTCGCAGATCTCGAGTGCCTGCTCTCCGGTGTCCGGCTGGGAGATGAGCACCTCGTCGATATCGACGCCAAGTCGTGCCGCATAACCGGGATCAAGCGCATGCTCCGCATCAATGAAGGCAACGATGCCGCCGAGCGCCTGAGCCTCCGCCAGTATCTGGAGAGCCAGGGTTGTCTTCCCGCTCGCTTCGGGGCCATATATCTCAACGATTCGCCCACGGGGAACCCCTCCTATACCGAGGGCAGCATCCAGTGCCAGAGAGCCGGTGGGTATCACCCCGATCTCCATGCTCGGCCCTCCCTCACCATAGCGCATGATCGAGCCCTTCCCAAATTTCTTCTCGATCTGCTCGGTCGTGAGTTCCAGGGCCTTGGTCTTATCTTGCTCCATCGGGGTCTCCATTTCGGGTCATGGTCTGAAAGATCCTTTGCAAGGCGCATCTGCCACGATAAAAGCATAGACGAACAAATGTTCGGTGTCAATCATCTTTTGAGAAAAATCGCAGGAAAAGGCTGCAATTCTCAAGAATAGTTCTCGCAAGAGGGACCCTGTGCCCTCATTCTGCAAGCATTTTGAATCATATCTGGACGCCATCAAAACACAGCCCGAACATATCCCAAATACCTTCCAAACCATTTCTCAACGCATCCCAAACGCACCACAAACGCATTCCAGGCAGAGAGCTCCTTTCCTCCGCCCGCCCCGTCCATCCATCCTTGAGGGTCCATCCACTCGCTCAGGCGGGCGGACTGATGTCCGCCCCTCCGCCCCTGCACCTCGCGGAGCCTACGAGCCATACGTGCTCGCTCGGGCGGACTGATGTCCGCCCCTGATGTCCGCCCCCTACAGGTCATCCGCCTCAGCGCCCTACACCCTACACCCCAAGGCGAATCAGGTCTGCCAGCAGCCGCAGAGCCTCCCGTGTCGCTGCCTCGCGCACGGCATCCCGATCTCCTCTGAAGGTATGACGAATGGCGCGCTCCCCCGTCGGCCCGGCCACGGCAATCCAGACCGTCCCCACAGGCTTTCCCGCTTCTGCCCCTCCCGGACCAGCAATCCCGGTGGTGCTCACCGCCGCGGCTACCCCCAAAGTCGCACGGGCGCCTCGTGCCATCTGCAATGCGCAGTCCCTGCTCACAACACCAAGGGTCGCGATCGTATGCGCATCAACCCCGAGCACTGCGCGCTTGACCGAAGGATCATAGCTGACGACCCCGCCCCAAAATACCTCAGAGGCGCCTGGCACCGAGGTAAGCGAGGCGGCAATCAGACCGCCTGTGCAGGATTCCGCGCATCCTATGGTCAAGCCTGCGTCTCGAGCAAGGTCGAGAACCCTGACCGCCTCCTCAATCAGGCAGGCAGGCAGCGAGACACTCATGCGTCCCTATCCTTTGGAGTGCCCTGAGCCGAGAAACCCAGGACATCGGCAGACTTTATGAAGTAATCCATGAGCGAGAGCAGGGTCAGTATCAGGGCGGCTGACATCACGATCCAGGCAAGGATGTTAAAGCCCAGCCAAAGATCGCCATGATAACCATCAAAGAAGCTCCACACAACACTGTCCTTGATGATGAAGGCAATGATGGCGGCGATCTGGGTCACCGTCTTGATCTTACCCAGTCTGCTGGCAGCGATGACCTTACCCTCGGTCGCAGCTACCATACGCAAACCGGAAACGAGAAATTCCCGCGCCACAATAACCAGGGCTACCCAGGCGGGCAGGGTGCCCAGCTCAATGAGCGCCAACAGGGCGGCGGTGACCAGTATCTTATCGGCCAATGGATCGAGAAACTTACCGAGGTTTGTCACCTCGGCGCGCGAGCGAGCAAGGTAGCCATCTACGGCATCGGTGGCGGCCAAGGCCGCGAAGACCGCAGCAGCAACCCAGGGTTTGATCATCTGAGCCAAGTCCGGGTCGAGAGTCCAATCCGGCCAGGGCGCCAGAATGAAAAAGACGAAAACCGGAATGAGGACGATTCGCATCGTCGTGACGATATTCGCTGGCGTCAGCATTCCCCTGTTGGTGCCCCGTTCAGCCATGTGCGCTCTCATCCGCCTCCGCAAACAGATCATAGCAACAACTCTCGCTAATCCTAACAGAAACCAGCTCGCCTACGCTGCCCACAGCAAGATGTACCATGCCATCGACCTCAGGAGCCTGTCCTTTGGTACGCCCGAGCATCCGAGGCGGCGAGACTCCCACTCTGGCGGCAGAATTTTTACCCTTCCCATCGTCGGGAATATCGGGGTCCTCATCATCGTATTCCGTTACAAGCACCTCAAGCCTTGAGCCAATCCTCATCGCCCAGCGCGCAAAACCGACCGTATCGGCGATGTCGCGCAGCCGTTGAGCTCGTGCCAACCGCGTGCGTCTTGGCACCTGATCCCGACGGGCGCCGGCAACCGTCCCCTCCTCTGGCGAATAGGGGAAAACACCCACATAATCAAAGTCCGCCTCGGCAATGAAACGTTCGAGTTCGCGTGCCTCGGCGCGAGTCTCGCCGGGAAAACCGGCAATGACCGTTGTGCGCAGGGTAACAGCTGGCAGTGCAACACGAATCCGCTCCAACAGAGCCAGATATTCTTCGCCGCTGCCTTTGCGGTTCATAGCGCGAAGCACCCGCGCACTGGCGTGTTGCAGGGGAATGTCGAGATAGTCGCAGATGTTGGTATGTGCCGCCATGACCGTAAGCAGTTCATCGGTAATGCCCGAGGGTTGAAGGTACATGACCCTCAACCAGGTAGTGGGCAGATGCGTGGCGAGCAGGTCGAGTAGTTGTGGCAGGGTGTGTGCCGGGCCCGCGTCCACGTCGCCCGACCAGCGTCCCGTGTCCTGAGCGATGAGAACCAGCTCGCGCACCCCTCCCGCAACCAGCGCCTCAGCCTCGGCGATGATGTCGGCGGCGGGTCGGCTGGTATACCGCCCTCTGATAGACGGAATGGTGCAGAAGGAGCAGAAGCGGTCACAACCCTCGGCGATCTTCAGATAGGCCCAGGGGGCGCGAACCGTACGCAGATGGCCGGTCGTATCCGAAACAGAGGCGGCCCCGTCAATCAGTTTGAGCAGGTCCGATTCGTTTTCAACACTCAGGAATGCGGTAACCTCAGGTAGCTCGCTTGCTAACTTACTCCTCTCATAACGTGAAGGCAGACAACCCGCGACGATCAAGCGCGCCTCGCCGGCCGCAACCCGCGGCAGTGTGGTGGCCTCAAGGATCGTAGCAATCGCTTCCTCGGTCGCTTCGACGATGAAGGCGCAGGTATTGACCACAACGACATCCGCTTCGGCGGGGTCCTCCACAAGGGCATGGCCCGCTGCGAGAATCTGGGCGCGCATGACGTCGGTATCGACTTCGTTCTTTGCGCAGCCGAGGGTGATGAAGGCAACTGAGGACATCCTGAAAGACTTCTGTTCGTCTACCTGTAATTCACGTACTGCAAAGGCTGTCCATAGTCCTGCCCCTTGAGAAAGGAGATGACCTCTTGCAGAGTGTCACGCGAGGGCGAGAAGACACGCAGCTTGTCTCCCTCGATCTGAACCTTCGCGTTCTTTAACTTGAGCGCGCGGATATCCTTGTTGATCTTTTGGGTCAGGTCCTTGTCGATTCCGGCGATAATCGCCCCATGGTAGCGCACCGTCATGCCGCTTGCAGCCTCGGGGTCGCTCCACCGTACGGCCTTGAGATCGATCTTGCGGTGCACGAGCTTGGTGTTGAGAACGTCGATCACCTGCTTGGCAACGAACTCACTCGGCGCATTGAGGGTGAAGCGGTGGAGACCCTTGTCAAAATCCAGAGTCGCCTTACTGTCCTTGAGGTCGTAACGCTGCATGAGCTCCTTGCGCGTCTGTTGGTAGGCGTTATCGACCTCCTGAAGGTCCACCTCGGATACGACATCAAAGCTGCTGTCCTTTGCCATGCTTTTCCTTTCTTTGGCGGGCGGACGAAGTCCATCCCTACGGAGTCATCCTTGCTCGCGCGGGCGGTCAAAGCCCGCCCCTACAGGGCCATCCCCAGCGCCCCTCTGCTCAGGCGGGCGGACGAAGTCCGCCCCCACCCATGCGGTCCGCCCCTACACCTTGCGAAACCTGTGGACTTGTCGCGCCATTCACTCCTCCGAAGAGGTGTTGGGCGTATTGGTTGTCGCGTTGTTCGCTGGTCGCTCCTCGACCTCTAAACGAACCTCTCCCAGTCCATTCTCGTCGGTCTCAAGCTCAACTGCAAGATCGCCACGTGTGACCGTGAGATTGCCTGGCTGACCCGTGCTGATCGTGCAGTAATCGGTAACCTCCCAGGTCATCCGCGCATCGAGCATCCCGGAGAAGACGCCCTCGCCGTCGACCAGAACCTCGGTCCAGGGTGTTGAGCCCGCGGCAGGCTCGACCGCCAACTGAAAAGGCCCATACCGCGTGTCGGCAAGCAGGTCTCCACCCAGATCGGGTATCTCCAAACCGGTATTCGGATCAAGCGCCTCGCTTTCCGTTACCACCGCACCACCACTTGCGGATATCATCTCGTCGCTCTTTTTCGCACAGCTGTTTGCCAAGAGTGCCCAAAGCACCAGTAGGAAGACAAGCAGAACAACCAGAGCGACGATCGCCGAGACCGGACTCTTGAAGATCGCGCCGAGAATCCGTGCGGGAAACGATTTCCTTCCGGAGAGGTAGCTGCGTCCACGTTCCGTGCCGAGCTCCCGGGGGGTGGCGTCGGATGCATTTCGAGCCGCAAATCCGCTACGGCTTCGCTGCGATGGGGCGGCGGCACCAGCCGTCGTACGCCGACGTGAGGAGGAGGCGGCTGAGTTCTGCTCGCGATCGGTCGGGTTGTTCTCAAAGGCCTGATGGGAGGACGTGGGAGTAGCCTTGTGCCAAATGGAGCGAACCCCCTGACTCCTGCTCGCAACCGTTCGTCGTTGGGAGCTGCGCGTCCGAGGGGCATTTGACCGTGGCACCGTGGATTCCGAATCCCTGACGCCATGATAGCCTGTTACGGCGGATCGGAGACTGGCATCGTCGCGACGCGCTTCGCCTTCCTCAAAGACGTGGTATTCTCGCAGAAACTGCCCTGTTAACTCAGTCGAGTCGAGCCCGAGGTAGCGCGCATAGGAACTGACCATGTTGCGGGCATGCCCCTTGAGCGGCATGTGATAGAAGTCGCTGGTCTCAAAGGACTTGAGGATCGCCGGGCGAATGCGTAGGGTCGCAGAAACCTGCTCAAGCGTCAATCCGCGCCGGATACGCTCAGCTGCCAGCCTATCGCCGAACGAGGTGTCTTCCATCGTCGCTCCAAAGACCATGTTCGCAGAATCTGCATCATGCGCGTTGAGGTATCAGTTTTGTCAGTTTACCAGATTACCAGCCCACATCGCTGTCGGCAGCCTCAATCGCTTTCAGAGATTCCAGTTCCAAGACATCGCTTACCAGGACTTCACGAGGCTTGCTGCCATTGGCGGGCCCCACAATGCCTTTCTGCTCAAGGATATCCATGATCCGTCCTGCACGCGCATAGCCAACCGACAGCCTACGCTGCAGCGCCGAAGTAGAGCCAAACTGACTGGACACGATGATATCGGCAGCCTCCCAGGTCAAAGGATCGTCGTTTCCGCCCTCTCCACTACCCATCTGGATGGTTGAGATACCACCTACGGCTGTTGCAAAGATATCCTCATGATACTCGGGCGCGCCCTGTGCGCAGAGCTGTGCCACAACCGCCTCGATTTCGGGTTCTGAAACCAGACAGCCCTGGATGCGCTGGGGCCGTCCAAGCTCTGGACGAGAGAAGAGCAGGTCACCAAGGCCAATGAGGTCCTCGGCTCCCGGCGTGTCGAGGATGACGCGCGAGTCGATGCCCGAGGCGACGTTAAAGGCGATGCGGTTGACGATGTTGGCCTTGATGAGGCCCGTTATGACATTCGTTGAGGGACGCTGGGTCGCGATGATCAGATGCAGACCCGCCGCCCGTGCAAGCTGCGCGATGCGGCTGATCGAGATCTCAACCTCCTTGCCCGCGACCATCATCAGATCGGCGAGCTCATCGATGACGATGACGATCAGAGGCAGATGTTCCGGCAGGCTCTCCAGCAAATCCTCCAAAGGCTCGCCCGCAAGTTCCTCTCCATCCCTTTCGGCCTGTTCAAGCGCCTGAGTTCGCTGAAGGTGCACCCAGTCGTTGTACTGGGCGACGTTCTTCACGCCAGCTTCCTTAAAGACCTTCAGGCGCCGCTCCATCTCGATGACACCCCAGGCCAATGCCGCCGACGCCTTCTGAGCATCGGTGACAACGGGTACATAGAGCTGTGGAATGTCGTTGTAGAGTGAGAGTTCAACCATTTTAGGATCGATTAATATCATGCGAACTTCTTCGGGCCTTGCACGCATCAGGATGGACATGATCATGGCGTTGATCGCCACCGATTTGCCCGAGCCGGTCGTACCGCCGATGAGCAGGTGTGGCATCTTCTCGAGATCGGCGACGATGGCGGCGCCTTCGACATCCTTACCGACCGCCAGCTGAAGAGGCCCCTCAGGCGCGCTGGGAAGTACGTCGCCCAGCAGAACCTTTGAGCGGGACGCATTGGGCACCTCGATGCCAACAAGTGTCGTCCCCGGTATGGGCGCGAAGACCCGTACGGCGGGAGCCGCCAGCGCCAGTGCGATGTCATCGGAAAGGTTGGTGACCTTTGAGAGCCGCACACCCTCACCAAGCGCAATCTTGAACAGGGTGACCGTCGGCCCGGCGACCCAGTCCATCACCCGTCCATCGACCCCAAATTCATCGAGTGTTGCCTGCAACTCAGCTGCCGTCTCGCGCAGCTCGGTCGCGCCCGCCTTCGTGGAGGACTTTGAGCGAGAGACTCTGAGGAGCTTCATCTCAGGAAGCTCAAAGGGCCTTGAATCGCCGCTGAGGATACGGGCTGCCGCCTGACCATCGCCACGCACGCCGGAGGCATTCCTTGTTGAAGATGTTCCTCCCGTAGGCTTCCTGCCCGCCTTGCCACCGCTCAGGAGCACCGTGTCATCCTCGTGTGTGACCGCACTGTCCACCTCGTCGCTCTCGCCCAGAGTCCCACTGGCCAGAGCTCGCCTTCGTGCACCGAGCATGGTTCGCTCAAGTGGTGCCCTGCCCTGATCGCCTTCGGAAAAGTCGACGGGCAACTCTTGGGTTGTAGCGCCATGACGTCCCGCCAACTGGGCGGTCGGCGCGATCATCTCGTCGCCACGCCTCCCCTGCCTGCCACCTGCGCCTCCACCGTCTTCGCCATTCGCCAGCGCCTTTGGATCACCCTGAACATAGGCGCTCCCGCTCGCCCGCTCGCCGCCTGCCTGTGGTCCGCGCGCAAAGCGGCCGCGGATGCGCGCGACCAGCCCGGTGATGGAAAAGCCGATGAGCACCGCCCCGGCAAGGATCATCCCAACAAAAATGACGACGGCAATGATGCCGCCGACCAGCTCGATCAGACACCAGGCGAGTCCTGCGCCGATGTAGCCACCATGCGCCATCAATGCCTCAGGAGCGAAAAGCACGGAAGGATCCCCCGTGGCCTCAGGTGTCGCGGTCGCCGCGATGGAAAGTACTCCGAGCAAAATCAGTCCGAGGCCCGAAGCGAAACGAATCGTTGAGTTGGTCATATCGCGCTGCACGAAGAAACTCGCCGCACCCAACAGCAGCAGGAAGGGCAGCACCCAGGCGCCCATACCAAGGGTCAGGCGGAGGGCTGAGGATATGGCGCGCGCCAAAATGGCATTACCGGGCGCAACGACGGCGATGAACACCGCAATGGCTACGACCGCGAGGATGACGCCGATCAGCTCACTGCGCAGCCGCGGACTGAGAAGGGGCGTCTGTTCGCCCGCTTCTGGGCTTCGCTTATTCGCGGCTTCTGGGCCTCGCTTCTGGGCAGCCGATTGCGCATGCGCACCAGCGCTCCCCGTCTTCTTTGCGGGTGCAGACTTCTTCGTTTGGGCGGTGCTCTTCTTCTGAGTGCTCAAGGAAACCTCCGGGTGTGTTTGCGTCGACCCTTTCTGCGATCAGGGGACGCGTCGCCGACGCGCCACCGCAATCGCTGATCGAGGCGACTATCTGCTGCGATCCTTGAGTGCGCGCTCGACCTCGCGACGCAGGTCGCGTTCGGCCATCGTGGCGCGCTTATCATAGGTCTTCTTACCACGTGCCAGTCCCAGATCAACCTTCACACGTCCCACCGCGTTAAAGTACAGCGAGAGCGGAACGAGTGTCATACCCGCCTGCTGAGTCTTCTCCCCCAGATACCGAATCTGCTTTTTGTGGAGCAGCAGACGCCGCCTGCGATCCGGATCCCCGTTGGCACGGTTGCCATGACTGTAGGGCTTGATATGCAGCCCGTGCAACCAGACTTCGCCCTGACGGATCAGGGCGAAGGTATCGGTGAGTTGACCGCCGCCCTCGCGCAGGGAGCGCACCTCGGTTCCCGTGAGTTCGATACCGGCCTCAAAGGTCTCCTCGATACTGTAATCGAAGGATGCCCTGCGGTTCTTGGCGATCCTCTTATACTGGTCTGGCTGCTGAGACATGGGTCAAATCCCCCGACACTCCCCTAGCGGGGCGTGAAATCGACGTTCGCGTCCAGATCGAGCACAAACTGGGTCAGCAGTTTCACGGTCGCGTCGAGGTCGGCCAGCTTGAGAACCTCGGTCGGCGTGTGCATGTAGCGCAAAGGCACGCTGATGAGCCCGGCAACCTTACCACCACGAGAAAGCTGGAAGGCGTTGGCATCGGTGCCCGTGCCCCGCGGCTCAGGCCCAATCTGATAGGGTACCTCGGCCTTGATCGCAGCCGCGACCATACGCTCAAAGAGCACGGGGTTGATGTTCGGGCCGCGGGCGATGATGGGGCCCTCGCCGCATTTCGCCTCGCCATAGGTGGTCTTCTCGATGCCCGGATAGTCGGTGGCATGCCCGACCTCCACACTGATTCCAATATCCGGATTTACGCTGTAGACACTCGTCGTGGCTCCCCGGATTCCGATCTCCTCCTGCACGGTGCCCGCCGCAATGACATCGCCAGCGGCACCGCCGGCTTTCTTGACCTCCTCAAGAACTCGAGCCGCCGCCCAGGCACCGATCTTGTCATCGAAGGCACGCGCCACCGCAAAACCATCGCCGTATTCCTCAAAGCCAACCCCA
>JAIRXA010000162.1 GCA_031268525.1 Coriobacteriales bacterium
CGATGACATGATGGCCCTCCTCCTGTGAATGGTTCGCTATAATTGTAACCCTTATGGATGAAATCGGAACATTTGCACAGCTGGATTTTGACCGGGCAAAGCGCTGCGGCTTTCCCGAAGTCGTCTACGGTGCGGGCAAGACGCCCGAACAGGTCGCCGCGATCATGGCGGCACTCGTCGAACGGCACGGGCTTGTTTTATGCACACGTGCCACCCCCGAGCACGCGGCCTGTGTCTTGGCCACAGCAGCCACCGCCGATGCGAACCATGTCGCAAGCTGCTCGCTGCTCTACATCGACCGACGCGACACGCCGCTGCGCATGACTGGCACCGAGGCTGACAAAGTGGTGGCGGGCGCGGGCGGTGAGGGCCTCGTAATCGTCTGCTGCGCGGGAACCTCCGATCTACCCGTTGCCGAAGAGGCGGCGCTGACCGCGCGCATCATGGGTTCGCGAGTACGACTGGTGAGCGACATAGGCATCGCTGGCGTACATCGAGTGGTTGCGCGTGCCGACGAATTGCGCAAGGCTCGCTGCCTTATCGCGGTTGCCGGGATGGAAGGCGCCCTGCCGACCCTGATCGCCGGCCTGGTAGAGGTGCCCGTTATCGCCGTGCCGACCTCGGTGGGCTATGGAGCGAGCTTCGGCGGAGTAGCAGCCTTGCTGGGGATGCTCAACTCCTGTGCAGGCGGCGTAAGCGTCGTGAACATCGACAACGGCTTTGGCGCAGGCGTTATCGCGCACCGTGTCAACTGCCCGAGTTGGACCGAGGGATGGACCGAGAAAAGAGCCGAGCAGTGATTCTTCACTTTGATTTCTCCACCGGAGCTTCGGGGGATAAGATGCTCGGCGCCCTGCTTGAGGTCAGCGAGGCACTGGGGCTTGCCGTCTGGGAGGATATGTGTCGTGTTGCCGCTTCGCTGCTTCCGGGCGTTACGGTAAAGCGCACGCGGGTCTCCGCATCCGGAATCGCAGCGACACAGATACGGGTTACCGAGGAGCACCACGCGCCTCATCGCCATTGGAGTGACATCCGCGCGATGATCGAGGCCTGTCCCGAACTCGATGAAACCGCACGCTCAGGGGCCCTGCGTGCCTTTGAGGCAGTCGCGCACGCAGAGGCCACCGTGCACGATGTAGACGTCGATCGCGTGCACTTCCATGAAGTGGGAGCCGCCGACTCGATCATCGACATCGTGTGCACCAGCTTCCTGATGGCGCGGCTCGCCCAATTCGCCCAGCCCACGCAGGCCACCCAATTCGCTCAGCCCACGCAGCCCGCCCGGCACACCGGGAGCGCCCAGCCCGCCCGGCACACTCAGCCTGCGCAGGCCGCCCGGCACATCGGGCGCGCACCTCTGACGGTGTATGCAACGCCACTGGCACTCGGAAACGGTACGGTACTGTGTGCGCATGGCGAACTGCCGGTGCCCGCACCCGCCACCGCCCATCTGATCAAGGGCTTACCGGTATACGCTTCTGTGCATGAAGGCGAGCTCACAACCCCCACAGGCGCCGCCTTGGCCCGCAGCTTCGTCACGCACTGGGAGCCTCTGCCCTCTGTCCGTCCGCTTGCCTGTGGCTATGGCAGCGGCACGCGTACACTGGCTGGAGCCGCCAATATCGTAAGAGTACTCGCTTGCGAGTGTCTTGAGGAAGGCGGAGCGAGAGCGGACTCTGGTGGAGCCACAACGGGCAAGGCTGACTCTGGTGGAGCCACAACGGGTGAGTCTGGTCCCAATGAGGCCACAGCGACCGAAGCGCTGGATCTTGCGCTTGAGGGCTGTGCCCTGCTGGAGACGAATATCGATCATCTCTCCGCCGAAACCCTTGCCTTTGTCTGCGAGGAACTGATGAGGGCGGGAGCGCTCGATGTCTGGCAGGAACCGATCGTCATGAAGAAGGGGCGACTGGCCGTACGTCTGAGCGCGCTGGTCGCTGCTGGCGAAGGTCGCACGTTCGCACAGCGGGTCATGGCCCTGACCGGCACTCTCGGAGTGCGGCAGCGCTTCGTGGAACGCTTCGTTGCTCCTCGCGAGATTCTGACGCTTGAGACACCCTATGGCCTGGTTCCCTTCAAGGTCGCACGCTTCGTCGACCCTGCCGACCTCGGCGATGGCGACGACTGCGACGACCCGGATCCCGCATGCGACAGTTCGGCAGACGTGGCAGAAACCGCTTGGCTGAGCTTCTCGAAAGCCTCGACAATCAGCTGGTTGCGCCCGGAACACGACATAGTCGCGCGAATCGCCCGCGAACGAGACCTGGATTACCGCCTGGTGTACGATAAGCTCACCACGTGTGCACTCAAGGCTCTCGACCGTATATCCTGACCGCCGGTTTCCCGCCCATCGGCTCACGCTCCCCCTCGCCTCCGCTTGCCAGTCCCCTCGTTTACCAGCTCTCCCCCACTCGCCAGCTCACAATCTCCTGTCCACCGACTCATAGTGTCTGACTGCAAGACAATATACCCCTCACCCATATACCCGCCGCCCTATCTGCTGGAAGCCGGGAAATGACGTGCAGGGGTGAACCCTAAGCCCAAGCGAGGACGACACTGCTCGCCGTGAGACAACTCGCGGTTGTGCTTTAAGATGCAAACTACGCCGAGCTTTAAAACATCCGAGAAATAAGAATGATGACCCCCACAACTCCGGCGATGCAAATAGCGACGACTTCTCTTTCATTTCTCTATGACTCTCCAAAAACCCAAATAGTATTATTTTCGGCATTGCTTTCTGTGTCTATAAAAGTCCTGGCATTTCCCCTTTGAGAAGTATCTGCTGAAGAGATAACAGAAAACCACGAGTAAGAGTACACCACGAGTCCCCAAGGGTGTTCCTCATCAGGCTCCCAGCTAAAGCGTGTGAAGTCAACTATATTCAAAGAAAGTAACCTGCTATTTGGCTGATTCATTTCTCCATTTTGTACAAACACTGCACCCGTTGTTGGCATAACGAGCTCCGATGGTTCGGT
Organism: Coriobacteriales bacterium; assembly: GCA_031268525.1. GTDB lineage: Bacteria > Actinomycetota > Coriobacteriia > Coriobacteriales > UBA8131 > JAIRXA01. The sequence continues at coordinate 2,976 of JAIRXA010000162.1, forward strand.
CCCATACTGAGCGTAAAGTGAGTAAATTGACTCAACATATCCTTTTTCCCATTCCGCAAATCCATAGTCTGAGGAAGTATTGACAAGATCTGATTCGCTGATACCGACATGAGCCAATAGCTGTGAAGGGTTTAGCATGAACTCTGAAATCATCGGGTCAGGCTTCCGGTACTGCTCTTCAAACACCTCACCATGTGACAGTAACTCAGCATAAACTTCATCGAGTGTCTCTCTGGGATTCGGGCCAAAAACGAACGCTAGAGCCAAGGCGTCAAGACCAATCGTACTCTCGTCAGCAATAATTGCAGGTGAAGCTGGCGTACCACCAGTCAGTGCAAAGGTATGGATTGAGCCATCGCTGGCAAACCAAACATCAAACCTAGCCGACCGTTCATTCGGTATGCCTCCTGATGGGTTGACAATATCTATGATGTCTATATCAACCATAATGTGCTCGGCTTCACCAATCCCGCTGGATCGATAGGCTCGATACTCGCTTTCAAGTTCAGGGATATTAACGGCCCTGATGAATCTGTCAGGCTCATCTACAAGGGTTGCAAGATAGCCCATGTCTGGCCACGTCCCAGGCTCTCGTTGTTCTACAGATGAGTTTAAGACCCATCGTATTCCAAAAAAGGTGCCTATTCCAACAATGAGACAAGCTGCGACCATTGCCACAGCAAGAGCACCTTTTGAGCGTTTCCTGACCACAGCGACCGGTGCCTGCTTCGCTTCCAGATTAACATCGGTGGCGCTTGTGGGGTGAGGATAATCACCTGTTTGACCAGTTGTTTGTTGTGCCGTGTCCTGCTGAAAGATACCTACAGGTTCTGATGGGCTCTCTTTAACAGGGGAGGCATTGAGCTACCCTGTTGGGCAACTTTTTGCTGCAACTGTGGAGAGGCATCGTTCATCATATCGAGAGTCAGTGTTTCTCCGGCATTCGGAAGAAGCGGCCCTTGTATGATCTTTGATACGTGGCCTGACGCTGTTCCGCAATACTCACAGAACTGTGACTGCTCCGAGATCTCTCTCCCGCAGTTTCTACAGTACATGGTTCCTCCACACCGCTCTCAGTCCAGCAAACTGACCAGTGGCTCTGAGCGATAGCACCATCACCCACATAGACCGTGCTGTCATCTCAGGCATAGAGCCTTGAGAGGCATCGGCTTGACGATGGCGAGATGAAAGGCACCCACTCCTGGTCGCCAAACCGTACAAAGAGAGTCACAGAGTTCCTTGAGGGGCAGGTGCCCTTCAGCTATGGAACTGAGCGAGTTGACCGACTCTGCGGTCTATGTACGATTTGGCATTAGAAAGTATAGCACAGGAGGCCGTAGTGGAAGATGCTGGATGGCTGGGTCTAGCGCCGGAATAACGCCGTCAGGCAAACGCAATATTGACTCAACCTCTCCACTTTATTCATACCCCACACCCTTACTATGGTACTCTTAGCTTATACGGTTTGCCTATGTACAACCTATGTACAACCATAGGGTAAGTCGCAAGCATCTAAACGAGCGACTGACAAGGCAAGGTTGTTCCACCGTATGAGAGAATGACGAACATGCAGATCACGCTCAACACGGTAAGCTACTCCTATGAAGGGGCGCCCGGACAGGCTCTGGGGCCAATCACCGTCACCTTTGCGGAGGGCTGGACCGGCA